>CAZIBK010000118.1:0-4842 GCA_964537125.1 uncultured Oscillospiraceae bacterium | reverse complement strand
TCCGAAAATATTCGTTCATACAAGGTCGGCAAGCTCTAAAACAAGCTTTTCGGTCTTTTCCCATCCGAGGCAGGGGTCTGTTATGGACTTTCCGTAAATGCACTCTTCAGCCTTCTGATTGCCGTCCTCAATATAGCTTTCTATCATAAGCCCTTTTATAAAGCCGCGCAGCTCATCATTCTGACGGCGTGTATGCATTATCTCCTTGGCGATTCTTATCTGTTCAAGATACTGCTTCCCCGAGTTTGAATGATTTGTATCAACAATAAGCGCCCTATTGGCAACATCCTTCTTCAGGTACATTTCATAGAGCATCGCGATGTCCTCATAATGATAATTCGGCATAGAATGACCGTGCTTGTTCACATATCCGCGCAATATCGCGTGGGACAGAGGGTTGCCCTCCGTTTCAACCTCCCATCCGCGATAGAGGAACATATAGCTCTTCTGAGCCGCGACAATGGAATTGAGCATTACGGAAAAGTCTCCTCCGGTAGGATTTTTCATTCCCACCGGTACGTCCGCGCCGGAGGACACAAGGCGGTGCTGCTGATTCTCGACGCTTCTTGCGCCGATGGCTATATAGCCCAAAATGTCGGACAGATATTGGTAGTTTTCGGGGTAAAGCATCTCATCGGCGCAGGTGAAGCCCGTCTCCTCTATGGCACGGGTGTGCAGCCGTCTTATGGATATGAGCCCCTCGTAGAGGTCGGGCTTTTTGAGGGGATCCGGCTGAGACGCCATTCCCTTGTAGCCCTCGCCTGTGGTGCGGGGCTTATTTGTATATATTCTCGGTACGATAAGGATTTTATCCGCAATCTGATCCTGCAGCTTTCTCAGGCGGTATATGTAATCCATTACCGCGTCCTCACGATCCGCGCTGCAGGGGCCTATTATGAGAAGGAATTTGTCGCTTTCCGAGGTAAATACCTTCTTTATCTCATCGTTTCTGTTTTTAATGATCTGAGCCGTTTTATCCGATATGGGGAACTTCTCCTTTACATCCATCGGAATAGGCAGCCTTCTGATAAAATTCATGTTCACGTTATATTCTTCCTTTCATTTTCATTTGATTTCAGCTATTGTCACGCCGCTGTCGCCCTCTCCGAAGGCTCCCTGCCTGAAAGCAGCGACACGGCTGTGTCTGCGTAAAAAGTCCTGCACTGCCGAGCGGAGTGCGCCCGTACCCTTGCCGTGTATTATCCTCACCTCGGTAAGCCCCGAAAGCGTCGCGTCGTCAAGGTACTTGTCAAGGTTTATCAGCGCTTCGTCAACCATCTGCCCTCTTAAATCTATCTCAGGGCTTACGGACATACTCTTCCCCGTCACACCGGAGGCTGTGCCGCCCTTTTTCTTTGCGGGCTTTTCCTCGTCGACGAGCCTTAACGCCGATATATTTGCGTTTATTTTGAGTATGCCGACCTGTACGGTCAGATTTCCGTTTTTATCGGGCAATGAGAGTACCTGCCCCTTTGAGTTCATGCTCGTTACAAGTACGCTCTGCCCCAAAAGAAGCTGTTTTGGGTCAATCGGCGGATTTTTCGGCTTGAACACCTCATCCGAAAGCTTCTCCTCAACGCCCTCCAGTCCCTTCTTTATCTTTTGCCGTTCCTTTTCCAGCTCGCCCGATTGGGCGTTTTTGGAAAGATTACGCATTTCCTTTATAATTTCATCCGCCTCGCGCTTTGCCTGCTCATATATTCTCTTCGCGTCACGCCGTGCGTCACGAATGATGTTTTCCTTCTGCTTTTCAATTGAAGCACGCTCCTTTTCCGCACGCTCCTTCTCAGCCTCGGTCACAATACGGGCGGCCTCGGCTTCCTCACGCTCGATTTCGGCGATTTTCCGCGTTTCCTCAAGAGAGGATATAACATCCTCGAACTTTGTGCTTTCGCCGTTCACAAGCCGCTTTGCATGATCGATTATATCGTCCTCAAGTCCCAGCCGTTTGGATATTGCGAAAGCGTTGCTCTTTCCCGGTACGCCTATCAAAAGGCGGAACGTCGGACGAAGGGTGGTCACATCAAATTCACATGCCGCATTTTCCACCCTGTCGGTTTCAAGGGCGTAAAGCTTTATCTCGCTGTAATGGGTTGTGGCTGCCGTCTTTGCGCCTATCTCCTTCATGCGTTCAAGTATTGCCACGGCGAGCGCCGCGCCCTCTATCGGGTCTGTTCCCGCGCCAAGCTCGTCAAAAAGCGCCAGACTTGAATAGGACGCCTCCTTTAATATCCTCACTATGTTCACCATATGCGCCGAAAAGGTTGAAAGCGACTGCTCAATACTCTGCTCATCTCCGATATCGGCGAACACATTTTCAAACACGGCTATTTTACTGCCGGCTCCCGCAGGGATATGAAGTCCCGCCTCCGCCATAAGCGTCAGAAGTCCCAATGTTTTAAGAGCCACCGTCTTGCCACCCGTGTTGGGACCTGTAATAACAAGGGTGTCAAAGCTCTCGCCCAAGTAAATGTCGGTCGGCACGACCTTCTTTTTGTCTATAAGCGGATGGCGCCCCTTTTTGATATTCGTTATGCCGTCATCGTTAATCTCGGGACGCACCGCGTTCATTTTTATTGAAAGCTTCGCCTTTGCAAAGGCAAAATCAAGCGCCGCTATAATCTCGCTGTCACGCCTCAGCCCTGCCGCGTCCTCAGCTATAAGCGACGAAAAATATGCTAAAATGCGCTCTATTTCTTCCTTTTCCTTCTGCATCTGTTCGCGTATTTTGTTGTTTATTTCAACAACTGCCATCGGCTCTATATACACCGTCTGCCCCGACGCGCTGGAATCGTGTACAATTCCGGGAACAGAGCTCCTGTTTTCGCTTTTGACAGGAACGACATATCTGTCCCCTCGCATAGTGACTATCGCGTCCTGAAGAACAGTCCCGTAACGGGGAGACTTTATCATATTGTTCAGCGTTTCGCGAATGTTTGCTCCGAGGGATTTCACCCTCTTTCTTATGTTCATCAGCTCAGGCGAAGCATCGTCGGCTATTTCCTCCTCGCTTATTATAGCGGAGATTATTTTCACGCTCGTGCGCTTATCTGTGAACAGCCCCGCGCATATTTCCGCCATAGAGGGGTACGTTGTCTCAAAATCCTCCTCATTTATGTATGAGGCGATATCTCCCGCGATGCGCAGTGTGTGGGCGCAGTTTAAAAGCTCCCCCGGCGAAAGGGTACCGCCTGCCTCCGCGCGCATTACGCTGCCCTTTATCGCCCCTATGGGCGATATGGGCGGACTGCCCTTCTTTATGGCAAGGCTTTCCGCCTCGGCGGTTTCCTGCTGCATTTTTTCAACCAAATATTTGTCACATTCGGGAAGAAGCTCCTCTATGCGCGTTTTTGCGCCCTGAGTTACCGCCTCGTTCAAAAGCGCGGCTCTTATCTTATCAAACTCAAGTACCTCAAGCGATTTTTTATCCATAAAAAATTTATCCTTTCAATGCTATGTCCCATTATACATCATTATTTTTCATTTGTAAAGACAGTTATTTGAGTTCCGCAGTCCGCCGTATACCTCGATTATACCGAATATACCCAAAAATATTCCGAACAGCCTTCTCAAAAGCTCCGACGGCATATGAAGCGCCGCGTAAGCGCCCAGCATCGAACAGGGAATCCCCGATAAAACAATACACAGCGTCTTTTTGTACTCAATATTCCTGTTTTTCAGATGTATTATAAGCGCGGCGGCAGCAGTGGGCAGAAAATAATACAGATTTATGCTCTGGGCCTGATGCTGCGAAACGTGCATGAATATCGTAAGCATCGGTATCAGGAGCATCCCTCCGCCTATCCCCATGCCCGATATTATCCCCGACAGAAATCCCGCAAGTATTGCCATTTACTTTCCTCCCTAAAAAATCATCCTGACAGCGGCTGCTATCATCACTCCCCCAAAGCCGACCTTAAGCCATTTTTTCGGTATTTTGGAAAGCAGCCTCGCGCCGCACAGCCCTCCCGCTATACCGCCTGCCGCGCATTTTATAATAAGCGGGATATCGTTTTCCGCCCCTTTTGCATACACAAAAAGCCCTGCCGCGCTCAACGGAAGTATAATCGATATCGCTGTCGCGTGCGCTTTTTTCTGCTCGGCGCCGAGGAATTTTTTCAGCACATATACTGCCGCAATCCCGCCGCCCGAGCCGAAAAATCCGTTTATCAGCCCTATCGGTATTCCGCATAAAATCATCTTTGCCTTTTTCATAAGCAACACCCTTATTATTATGCGCAATACCGCTTAATTTAATTTACAGTCTTAAACTCGTGCTTGCCTTTATCCAATCATCATGTTATTATAAAGTTACATTTTTAATCATGCTGTTCGGAGGCAATTTATGGAGCAGATAAATACACGGTGCTGCTTTACAGGGCACCGACCCGAAAAACTTGATATTACAGAAGCCGAGGTAAGACCTCTTCTCCGCGCCGCAGTAATTGCCGCTGCGGAGGATGACTTTACGACCTTTATCACGGGGATGGCTCGCGGAATTGATATATGGGCTGCCGAAGAGGTTCTCGACCTGCGCCGCACTTCTCCCTCTATCCGCCTCGTTTGCGCCGTTCCGTATCCAACCTTCGGCAATTCCCGCGGCAAATACGAAAAGGAGCAGTACAACCGGATTTTATCTATGGCTGACTATACCGAGATCATTGCTCCGACCTATTCCTCATCATGCTTTCAGAAGCGCAATATTTGGATGGTTGACCGCTCCTCAAGGGTTATTGCAGCCTTTAACGGCTCAAAGGGCGGCACTAAAAACACTGTGGATTATGCTCTGTCAAAGGGAGTTGAGGTTATAAATATACTGCCCGAAAAATAGATTTATTTTTC
>CAZIBK010000117.1:0-4857 GCA_964537125.1 uncultured Oscillospiraceae bacterium | reverse complement strand
ATTGACGGCGCCGAGGGCATGATGAACGAATGTGTTTTCGCTATCCGGAGCGAAATACGGAGCGGCACGGGCAAATTGCGGAAAATAAGGCAAGAGATTAGAAAGCTATCGATTAAATACTTTTATTATCGGATGAGCATAGTCAATAACTCTTGCCGCTCTTAGTCAATCGGATTTTCCGTCGGAGAAAGAATCCGACCGATGCCTTCCGAAAGAGGCTGCTCCGTCGGAGCGGTATACATCAATCAGCGCCGCGCGTTCATTTTTGTCAAGCTTGATTTGTGAAAGCGGAGAGGGAGAAGGAATGAACTTTCCATCCTCCTCGAGCCCGAACAGAACACAGCCGAGAAGCTCGCGCGCGGAAAGGAGGGCATCGGCGTCGTCAATTCCGCTTGTGGCAACATCGAGGTCGGGGAAAGTTACGGCAATTTCCTGCCCGTGCCCGTAGGTGAAAATTGCGGTATAAACATAATGATCGGGTAGTTTGATATTTTTCATGGCGAACCTCCAAAAAAAGTTAAGGGAAGCAGGGTTTATCTGAATTTAAGCTCCGACCGGCGTTCAATTACAGGGCATTTATCGTAATATAGGCTGCGGCAGTAAGGAACTTGATTTGAATAGCTTTTCATGCGCTTTCCTCACTCGTATCTTCATTATAGCATATGTAATAGTATGTGACAAGATAAAACAAGTATTTTTATATATGTTTGAAAGCTGCACAACAAAGCGTGGAAGTTGTGGGATAAAATGCAGTTAAGAGTGCGGTTTAAATTCTCAAACGGTGAAATTAGTAATTGAGTATGTCTGCTAATTGCGGTAAAATAAAGACAAGTTAAATTGTTTCGGCGCTTATGGGCGCTGTGCCGCCGGAGGAAATGACGCACCGGCTTTTGAAAAATGAGAGCAGGATTGAATCGTACTTTGAGGAAAACAGACTGATTTACAAAGCGATATGAGCCAAACCGAAAAGGGTCGTAAATATTCGGCTTAAAGCCGAGCATTTGCGGCCCTTTTCATTTTCAGCTATTCGTTAGGAATTGCCGTTTGCAAGGTTCTGTTCGTAGTTCATTATCATTTTCTTGACCATCTGACCGCCGACAGACCCTGCCTGACGCGATGTGATATCGCCGTTATAGCCCTGCTTAAGATTTACGCCAACTTCGTTTGCGGCTTCCATCTTGAACTTTTCCATTGCTGCGCTTGCCTGAGGTACGAGCTTTTTATTACCGGACATTTTTCTTTCTCTCCTTGTTGATTAAAAATATTTATATGAAGCAGACCTCGTCTGCAATAGTATTTTGCGCAGAGTACTGAAAAGATAATCATGTAAAAATTTCTATTTACGGCAAAACAGCTTTAAATCAGACAAAAAACTATCCCGCAAACACGACTGTATTTGCAGGATAGTAAAATAGATCAGGATTCCATGTGTCTGCCCAAAAAGCCCGCGGCGCTCTGGGCAAGCTTATCCTGAACCTCGCCCATTTCGCCCTCGCTTTCGCCGAGAAGAACTACCGTGCCTATGGAATCGCCCTCGGAGATGATGGGATATACAACGCCCGCCATATATTTATCATCGATTCCGTCAATAACGGGAATCGCCTCGGCGCCTCCCGAAAGGATAAAGGAGGTTTTTTCCTCCATGAGCTTTTCGAGGCTTTTGCTTATGCGCTTTTCGGCAAGCTCGCGCTTGGGAGCGCCCGAAACAGCGATAACGTTATCTTTATCGGTAATAACCGCCGCCTTGCCGCTCGTTTTGGCAAGAGTTTCGGCATAATCCGACGCGAAGTCGCCAAGTTCGCCGATGGGGGAGTATTTCTTAAAAATAACCTCGCCGTCGCGCTCGGTGAAAATTTCAAGAGGGTCTCCTTCGCGTATTCTCATTGTGCGTCTGATTTCCTTCGGTATAACAACACGACCTAAGTCGTCTATTCTTCTAACTATTCCGGTTGCTTTCATTGAATTTTACTCCTTTTATTGTTTACTACGGTGATATTATTTGTTGTGGGGAAAATTTCATCCAATGAATAATATGGAATAAAAGTCAATGATTTTTTTCAATGACAATAAAAATCGGCGGACAGTTGGGGCGGTTATAAAAGGATTGGCGCATAACGGTAAATTTTTTTGAATCAAGCTTTTTTAAATAATCCATAAGCGCGTCGTATTCCTCATATCCGGTGTCGCCTCCGTAGTAGCTGCAAATTGATACAAAGCCGTCGTTTGGGATGATATCAAGCGCGGCGGATATTGCGGCAAGACAGGTTTCGGGGCGTGAATATATTTTATGGTCGCCGCCGGGCAGGAATCCGAGATTGAAAACAACACATTTTGCGGCGGTGACATAATTCTTTAAATTATGGTGACTGTCGAGAATAAGGGTTACATTGGAGCGGTTTTCTTTTTTGAGAAGAGCGGAGGTTGACTCAATTGCCTCCTTCTGAATGTCGAAGGAATAGACATGCCCCTCATCTCCCGCAAGAAGGGAGAGAAGAAGCGTATCGCGTCCGCGCCCTGCGGTTGCGTCAACGCAGATATCGCCTTTTGATATATTGTTTTTTAAATGCTCGTGGGAGAGCTTTAAAGCGTTTTTGTCGTAATATGTCATGGAGGTCACCTCGGAGATATTTTAACACCGGGCAGGTTGATTTGCAATTGCAAAAACAGTTGAAAGGCGAGGTTTTTTCTGATACAATGAAGAACAAGGGGGCGATTGAATGAAGATAAGAGGACAGCGATATTCGTTTATGGGTACACTCTGTGCAATAATCGTAATATTGATAATGTTTTTTCTGAGCAAGTATGTTTTTAAAAATGAAGGCGGCAGTTCCGCCGTGCGGGAGACCGCAACGGAAAGCACCTATGAATACCCCGCGGTGCCGGCAGAGTTCGGCGTGCTTCCGAGCGAATAAAAAAATTAAATTTAATGCAACTTTTGGGCAGGGTAAAAGGTGTTTAATAGTGGAGGAGGTGTAATAAAGTGTTGGTCAAAGAAGATAAAAGGGAGATTTGTGAAAAATATTTTGACAGTATATACCGTTTGGTGCTGTGCCGAGCAAAAAACCGCGACGCTGCGGACGATATAGTGCAGGATGTGTTTTATAAATACATAAAAACAGACAAGGTATTTGAGAGCGAGGAGCATATAAAGGCGTGGCTTATAAGAGTTGCCATAAATGCCTCCAACAGCTATTTTACCTCAAGCCGGCTTAGAAAAACGGAGCCGCTTGACGAGAATATGGCTGTATTTGATACTGAGGAAAAGTCAGATGTTTATTACGCCGTTCTTGAACTTCCGCAGAAGTACCGCACTGTTATACATCTTTTTTATTATGAGGATCTTCCCATTGCAAAAATTTCGGAGTATCTCGGAATAAACGAATCAACTGTGAAATCACAGCTGAAAAGAGGACGGGATATGCTTTCCGGAAAGCTCAAAGGGGGCTATGATTTTGTTTAGGAAAATTTACAAGGAAGCAAACAATTCCATACACGGGGACAGAGCCATTTTAGACAGGGCTTTTGAAATGGCAAAGAAGCCTGCGGAAAAGAAAAGCAGTATATTGAAATATTCATTTATAGGGACGGCTGCCGCAGCGGTGATTGTGGCAGGGGCGGTGTTTGTCAATTACGACCTGCTTAAATTGACGGCAGGAAACACTGCCGTGACAGAGCCGACGGAAGGAACGGAAACGGCTGAGGCTGTCTATGCTGACGAGGAAACGCGGGATGATACGATTATTCCGACAGAAGCTGCCGCACCGAATGAAAGCCGAACGGTTGAAGAAGAGAAAAAATCCGAATCCGCAGCCACCGCTGTTGAAAACAGGGCTGAGGAAAACACAAGGCACTATGAGGTTGTAAAAGAGGATGCTTTTGTCGAAGAAGATGCGGCTGAAGAAGCAGCCTTTGAAGCCAAAGAATTTGAAAAATTTGAGGAATTTACCGAACCCGAATATCGGACAGAGGCTGCAGACGGAGGTGTGTCCGCGTCAACGTACGGCGGAAGAAGCACGCTGACCGGCAGAGAGGAAGCTTCCGATGACTCCGAGGGCAGCACGGAAATCATGGTTGCATCGGGTATGGGCGGAAATTCGGGCAGGAGCGTTATTACCTACACAGCGCAGGAGTATTGCGATTATATAGGAATAGATTTTTCAACGCTGTCTTTGCCGGAGGGGCTTGCTTTTGATATCAAAGAGAGCTACATTCTCGGCGTAAATGCGGACGGAGAAATCGTGGAGGACGCCGCTGTTTTTTCGGCTGTCGGCGATGAGCGGGAAATCTCCGTTATGACCGGAAGAGTCGAGGATGTACAATGGGCGATAGATATGTACGAAAAGGTAAGCGACAATATGTCGGTATTTGACGACGGCTCGACCGTGACGGTATACGCGATAAAGGACGGAACATCTGTTACGGCATATTTTGAAAATATACCGGATGAAGAAATAAAGGCGTTCGTGGAGCAAATTATGATGCGGTAACCCGCTCCGAGCGCTGCCGAAATTTTAAGAGTAAACAATTGCGACTTTACTTGACAATGACAAAAACAAAAGCAGAGTATAGTTACAAAAAGCGGTAAAAATGAAATTCAAAAGATCATCGGGATTCTTACGGTCTTCTTCACGGTACCGGACTTTGTTCCGACACTGCCTGTAACGGCAGAGGAGGTAAGCGCTGACATTACGGGCAGCGAGAGAGCTAATACTGAGGCATCCCAACGGCAGATCCCATGCATCAAACAGCTGCCTTACGGCGCGAGCGGAGCCGCTTTGGAAATCCGTTTGGGAAAAAGACAAAGAAAAATCGTTAGAAAAGTGTTGACTAATCGAAAAAAAATTTATATAATATAAT
>CAZIBK010000116.1:0-4891 GCA_964537125.1 uncultured Oscillospiraceae bacterium | reverse complement strand
CCGTAACCACAAAACGAGGCTGAATAATTTCAAGCCTCGTTAAGGTTCTTTTTTCTATAAAGCCGATAGCTGTTTTTAACTTCGTTTTCCCGAGCCGTTGCAGTAGGTGCATCTTCCGGATGCATTGCAGCTTGTGCAGTTGCGGTCATATTTCTTCGACGCGCTGCTGTATAGGTATCCGCTTCCGCCGCATTTTGAACAACGTCCCGAGCCGTTGCACATCAGGCAGTCCTGCCTGTAAGGCTCCCTCTCCCGATTAGAGGATGAATCAGAGCTGCCGCCGCTTCCCGAAGAGCTTGAACCGGCGTCGGCGTTTTCTCCCTCCCGCTCCGAAGTCAAATCTATTGCCGCAAGAGCTTCCAGTGTGTAGGGTTCCTCTTTAAATTTTCCGTAAATGTAGATAACGGCAAGCACGTCTTTTTCGTAATACATCACGCGTACCGCAGCGTCCTCGTACGCGGATTCCGATTCGTCCGCTAAAGGATAATACCACTTTCCGTCTGATTTTACGGCAAAGGTCGGACCGTCTGTGATATATTCGCCGGGATCTCTGTCGTATTTTTGTTCATCGAACTGCTGTAAGTCATAGTGTTTATATACGTCTCCGGAAATCATATAGCTGTAAGGCACAACAAAGCGGAGAGAATCCGTTCTGTAATAATTATCCATATTAAAGTGTTCCGCCTCTCCGGACCACGCATAGCCATGATTGTATTTTGATTCGGTTGTGTATTCTTTTTCTCCCAATTTGATTACAGCGTTTCCGAGAGTTGTTTTAAGTCTGCCGTCTGTTGTTTCAAACGCGTTTCCTATGCGATAAAGTCCTGCGGAAGCGGATACTCCTGCCAATTCGCTCTTAACATTGTTCCCGTCATACCGATAGCCGAAATCCGCCGGCTCCAATGACGAGGAAGCGTTAACTCTTATTTCAAAAGATTTTCCATCGAGAATACCGTATACGCACAGATCGCATTTGCCTTCCTCAAACATCCAATCTGCATCCTGTTTTACGGTAGCGTTTCCCGTGTAACCGAGCGCATATGATTTACTTTTATAGTCCTTATGCTCAAACTCGAAGCAGTCCTCAACCTCAAAATTCATATCACACAGCAAATCCACATATGCTTCAAGAATATCAAACTGATCTCCTTTGCCGTCATATTTATCGCTTTTTGCAGTGCCGACATACTTTCCCAAAATTTGATATTGCTTGCTGCTTTTATCCGCTGCGGAGCTTACCGCAAAATCGCTTGCACTGATCGGATCGGCTATCAGCTCTTTGCTTGCGCTCGACTGCTGATTGACATTGTTAGAATCCGCGTCGTCAAAATCAACATTGTCCGAATTAATATATTCGATTTCAGTATCCTCAGCTTCTTCCGATTTGGATGAAGACACAACATTATCGTCAGCTCCGCAGCCGCTCAATGACAGTGACACAGCCGCAGCTGCGGTCAAAAGCAGTGCGCAAATTTTTTTCTTCACAGCAAACACCCCAATAACGCTCAATCTTTTATAAACAAATTTTATAATAATTGATTCCGTCTGTCAACAGCCTTTTTTTATAAACTCGGCATATTCCTTTTCAACCTCAGCCGCCGTTTTAATCGCGCCGATTGACCATATCAGCAGAAGCCATCCCGTAAATGTCCCGGAAAGAATCAGTCCTATAAGTATCGACAGCGCCGTATAGCCCAAAAGACAATACGCCTGTAATTTTTCCGGTCTGCTATAAAACCAAAGCGAGAATCCCGCTATTGCCGCAACGTCAATCAGACCGAAAATATTTTCCGCCGCCATACACAAAATTAGATTTACAGCCGCAAAAATCAAACCCAATATCATAATATTTCTTACGTTCTTTTTAATTTTATCGGGAGCATACAATCTATAAAAATCCGACAGTGATAAATCATTCCGCTTCGGTTCATAATTAACCTTAATACCGGATGTTCCTACAGGCGCCTGCGATACGTTTCCGGAAAAATTTCGACCCTGATCATAGGCAGGATTTTGCGCAACTTCAACCTTTGTTCCGCAATTCGTGCAAAACAAATCCTCGTCACTCATCACGCTGCTGCAGTTTTTACATACTTTCATTCAAAACACTTCCTTCAAATATTTTTATGCCTTCTTCAAGCTCAGTTAAAATGCCGCGCTGCCGTATATCTCGCGGTCGTTTTTTTTAGGCTGTACGGTGTTCTTATCAATAATATCCTTTGCCGCCGCATATCACTCATTCTTTACAGCCTTTGTACATCAGCTTCTTCCCGAACCTTTATCAAAATTTCACCGTGACGATTTTCTCCCCCTGGCGGTTCAAATATCAATTTTCCTCACTTTCATACGCCTGAATTGTAGCTTCAATTGAATCGATAACGCTTACCATATGATACTTAAGAATAAACAGCGCATCCGACTCGTCCGGCATTTTTTGCTTTGCCTTTCTCAACAGCGGCAATACATACTGATGCGTTTCTTCTATATATGCTTTAAGCTTCTCGATAGAGAAAGTACCCGCCATACTTGAAACATTATGACATCTATCCACAAGCTTGGCAATCGTTGCCTCGCGGCTTGTCAAAAGCATATTGTAATAGCGGTTTTTTGCTATTTCCTTTGTTTCGCCGTTCATAACGCTGAACGTCAAAAGCTCAACCGCGCGCTTTACGGTATCGTCCACCGGCAGTTCGGAAAGCGAAACCCCGCAGTCCTCGCACACGTCATGCAAAAGTATTGTCGCTATTG
Source organism: uncultured Oscillospiraceae bacterium (assembly GCA_964537125.1). Taxonomy (GTDB): domain Bacteria; phylum Bacillota; class Clostridia; order UMGS1883; family UMGS1883; genus CAZIBK01. The sequence goes on along the minus strand of CAZIBK010000116.1, from coordinate 2,143 downwards.
TTGCGTCATCGTTTATGCCGATACTCAACGCATTGCACGCCATTGTCAAAGGATGAATTATGTAGGGATCCCCGCTTTTACGCAGCTGACCGCTATGCTTTTCCCTCGCAAACGACAATGCCTTAAGTGTCTGACTCATTCCCCGACCGCTTGCGTAGCCTTTTATATATGTGTACATCTTTTCAGCGTTAAAAACAGGGTTCCCCATATCAATTCTCTCCCTTCATATTTTGCCTTAGCCATCGCTTTCAGAGGCGAGGGGAATATTGCGCGCAGGTCATATTTGCCGAAAATCCTTCAAGGCGTCGCGCAATTCGTGTATCGCGTTCATTACCGCCGTCTTTTCCGCATCGCTCTTTCTGAACGCTTCCTCGTACTGATTTACAGCCGCCTCCGCGCGCTCGATCCTACCCTGATAATATTCCTCTATAATTTTATCGGCGGAACGGTTTAACTCCGCGTATTGAGTATCAAGGTTAGCGTCAATCTCTTTGCTGAGTCCCGGATACTTGCTCCTTATGTTTTCAATAATTTGATTCTTGTCTGCTTCAATCTCATTATGACGCGTAAGGCTTCCCACCAAATCCGAGAGCGCGGCTATCGCCGAGCCGCCGGCAAAACAATTTATTGCCAGTGTAATGCTGTCGCCTTTAGTCCATGTGTTGCTGTCAACACGCATAGAGAAGCTCGAAGTATTTTGCGTAAAATATGCTCCGGCAAGGTCTTTTCCTATTTGTTCCGACAGCTCTCCCATCTTTTCCAAAAGCAGTTCTCTATGCAGCTCAAGACACTCTTGAACACCTCTTTGCAGCAGATCCACGCAGTAGTATGAATAAAACCTGAGCAGATCGCTTGCCGTATACTCTGACAAGTCCTCGTTTTTGATTTTATGAAGAAGCTCTTTAAGCATACCCCGAGCCTCCTCTTTCATTTTTTCAACGGTATTCTTTATCTCTGCTTTAATTCCGTTAAGCTTTTCAATCTGATTTTCCTTTTCTCCGATCAAATTTTCACGCGCGGTGTTAAGCTCATTTTCGGTCATATCAAGACCTTTTTCTATGTTAGCAATATCCTCCGACAGCTCCTCCGCCATCATACTCGTCATACGCTGCATTCTGTCTGCGGTCACGCTTGTTTTTTTGGTCTCAACCAGTTCGGACAATCTCCCTCTCAGCGCGTCAAACTCGCTTTCGAGCTGACCGGTAAGCTCCCCGCAGGGACGTTCATGCCCCTGAATTCTGCAGAGCTCGTCAAGCGAGCTGACAATGTAAGATCTTTCGTTCGGCAGAATAGCTTGTACTCTTTGCTTTAGCAGAGTTTTTATTTTATTGAAATTATCCTCTGTTTGCATAAGGTCTCCGTAATTGCCTGCCAAAAACAGATCTGTATACTTTTGCGGAAGCACCGTATATTTGAGATACATCTGCTCTGTACGCGATAACGGCTGCTCCACCGAATACACATATATAACGACATCCGCCTGAGTAAGGGCTTCTGTAACAATGTCGTCAAACACGGCTGTTGCGTCATTTGTACCCGGTGTGTCTATAATTCTTATATCCTTTAAAATATCATTTTCCCGGCATAGCTCAAGCTGACGTATAGGTTCGCCTATTTCCTTCATAATACCTTCAAGCGATTCTCTTTTAAGCTCATCATCTCTGAGCGCCATTCTTCTTCCGCCCTGAAGCACCGCTTCATTTTTATGGATGCCGTAGCTTAGTCTGTTCATAGTAACGGTTTCGGTTGTTACATCCGTAGGCAGGATTTCTTCGCCCAAAAGCGCGTTTATAAAACTCGACTTTCCCTTCTTAAACTCTCCCGCGACAACAATGGTGAGCGGATCCTTGAGTCTGGCACGGATGTTGTTGTCCCAATCCTCCATATGCTTGATTACGGAATCCCCCAAAAGGATTCTGTATTTGCTGTCATAACGAAAACGGCATAAACCGTCAAGCTTTCTCTGAACATCCGCGATCGTATCCTCGAAAGATATTTCAATTCGGTTTTTTATTTCCATTATAACTGACCGCCTTTCATTTCTCCTTTGATTACCGCTGTGTATTTCTCGCACTCCTTGTCTGTCTCTTCTTTTGAAACAAGCGTCATGCCCGGTTTCTTCATATCAGGTCTCCATTTATAA
>CAZIBK010000115.1:0-4913 GCA_964537125.1 uncultured Oscillospiraceae bacterium | reverse complement strand
CAATAAATCAGCGCGGCTGCTGACAGCGAGATAAAAACGCACATCAGCGAATATTTAATGAAAGACTTATTTGATACATACGCGGCATACGCGGCGATTAGCATTGCGGCAAGAATGCCGCCGAACATAAATATGCGTATTATGCTGAGGGCGCCGACAACGGTAGTGGAGGAGCGGCTCATGACATAGATGAGTACAAGTATGAGCGCATAAATAACGGTGCCGCAGTTTACAAGCAATATATTGTTCTCGGCTTTTTTACGATCCGCCGAGCTTTTGGACTTCTTCTCAGAATTCTTCATTTTGCAGGTCCTCCCGTAAATAAATGTTAAAACAGAACAGCGTTTTGTGATTATTATTTGTCAGTTAAGCGGTTAAAAATTCTGCCACTTTTAATAATACAATTTTTTTCGGATAAAGTCAACACAAACTGAAAATTTTATCAAAACATTGCCCGCTTTGCACATTTATGCGTTTTCATGAAAAAACATACATAAAAACGCGAAAATGGTATTGCAATCGCAATAGGTTTTGTGTATAATATGAAAGGTTAGGCTATCGGGTTAGGCTACATTGTCGTTTGAAGAAAGGGCAGGTGTGATATATTGAAGGCATATTTGATTCTTGAGGACGGCTCGGTCTATGAGGGCGAAAGCATCGGCGCGGTGCGCGATTGTATGTGCGAGGTGGTTTTCAACACCGCAATGACCGGCTATGTCGAGACGCTTTCGGATCCGTCGTATTTCGGACAGGGAGTAATTCTTACTTATCCTATTGTGGGCAGCTACGGAGTAAATCTTTCGGACATGGAGAGCAAGCGGATTTGGGTAAGCTGCCTTATAGTCAGGGAGCTTTCAAAGCAGTCGAGCAATTTCAGAAAAGAGATGACGCTGTCGGATTATCTTTGCCGTTACGGTATTCCGGGTATTTCGGGCATAGACACGAGAGCGCTTACGAAAAAAATCAGGGAGCGCGGAACAATGGCGGGCTTCCTTACAACGGGGCATTTTGACGCCGATAAGGTGGCGGAAGAGCTCAAGGAGTATAAAATAAAGGACGCCGTAAAGAGCGTAAGCAGACGCTCCGTGAAGCGTATGGCAAACGACGGAAAGCGGGTTGCGCTCATGGACTTCGGCGCGAAGGATAATATTGCCGAGTGCCTGCACAGGCGCGGTCTTGACGTGACGGTATATCCGTCGGATACGCCGGCAGAGGTAATTATCGCGTCAAAGCCCGATGGGATTATGCTTTCAAACGGACCGGGAGATCCCGAGGACAATACCGAGGTAATAGAAAATATAAAGAAGCTTTACAATACGGATATTCCGATATTCGGAATCTGCCTGGGGCATCAGCTCATGGCGCTGGCAACCGGCGCCCGTACCGAGAAGCTTAAGTACGGTCACAGAGGCGCGAATCACCCTGTGAAGGATTTGGAAAGAGGCAGAGTATACATCACAAGCCAGAATCACGGATATGTGGTGGCGGAGATTGACGAAAACGCGGCAAGGGTCAGCCATATCAATATAAACGACAATACGATAGAGGGACTCAGGTATCTTAATAAAAACATATTTACGGTGCAGTTTCACCCGGAGGCGTCGCCCGGGCCTCAGGACACGGAGTACCTGTTTGACGAATTTATCGATATGATGGGAGGAAGAGAGAATGCCTAAGAAAAAGGAGATTAAAAAGGTACTTGTAATCGGTTCCGGTCCCATTATAATCGGTCAGGCGGCGGAGTTTGACTACGCAGGCACACAGGCATGCCGCGCCCTTCGCGACGACGGGGTTGAGGTCGTTTTGGTGAACTCGAACCCCGCGACGATCATGACGGATAAGGATATTGCGGACAAGGTATATATAGAGCCGCTGACAACAGATACGCTTGAAAAGGTAATCCTCGCCGAAAAGCCCGATTCAATCCTTCCCACCTTGGGCGGTCAGACGGGACTTAATCTTGCGATGGAGCTTGCGGAGGCGGGCTTCTTAAAGGAGCAGAATGTGACGCTTCTCGGCACAAGCCCCGAAACAATAAAAATGGCGGAGGACAGGCAGGCATTTAAGGACGCGATGGAGGATATCAACCAGCCGTGCATAGCGTCGAAGGTCGTTGAAACATACGCGGACGGGCTTGCGTTCGCAAACGAGATAGGCTTCCCCGTAATTGTGCGCCCTGCGTACACCCTCGGAGGTACGGGAGGCGGTATTGCCGCCAACGAAGAAGAATTTTCACAGATAGCGCCCCACGGGCTGCGGCTTTCGAGAGTGGGACAGATTCTTGTGGAAAAGTGTATTGCGGGCTGGAAGGAAATAGAGTTTGAGGTTATCCGTGACGGAGCGGGCAGCTGTATAACGGTGTGTTCTATGGAAAACCTTGACCCGGTAGGCGTTCACACGGGAGACAGCATAGTCGTTGCGCCCTGCCAGACCCTTGCGGACAAGGAATATCAGATGCTGAGAACGGCGGCCATAAGAATAATAGATAAATTAAAGGTTGAGGGCGGCTGCAACGTACAGTTCGCGCTTGAACCGCACTCCTTCCGCTATGCCGTTATAGAGGTCAATCCGAGAGTAAGCCGCTCGTCGGCTCTCGCTTCAAAGGCGACGGGATATCCGATAGCAAAGGTTGCCTCAAAGATAGCCCTCGGCTACAACCTTGACGAGATACTGAATGCCGTAACAGGCAAAACATACGCGGGATTTGAACCCACATTGGACTATATTGTGGCAAAGATTCCGAAGTGGCCCTTTGACAAGTTTGTGACCGCGTCAAGAAAGCTCGGCACACAGATGAAGGCTACGGGCGAGGTGATGAGCATTTCCACATGCTTTGAGGGCGCGCTTTTAAAGGCGGTTCGCTCCCTTGAATTGAATATATTTGCCCTTGACCTTCCCGCCTACCGCGATTTTACGCGAGAGGAGCTTCTGAAAGAGCTTGAAAAGGTGGACGACATGAGGCTTTTTGTTGTGGCTCAGTCGCTTCTGCGCGGTATAACGGTTGAAGAAATCCATGCGATAACGAAGATTGATAAATGGTTCCTCGGAAAGATAAAGGCAATAGCGGATACGGGCGAGGAGATAAGGAAGGGAAATCTTACGCCGGAGCTGCTGAAAAGGGCGAAGATATTCGGCTTCACAGACAAGGTGATAGGCGAGTACACGGGGAAGACAGACCGCGAAATAAAGCAATTGCGCAAGGAGTACGGCATTTTGCCCGCCTATAAGATGGTTGACACCTGCGCCGCGGAGTTTGAGGCCGTAACGCCCTATTACTATTCCTGCTACGGCTCGGAAAACGAGGTGATTCCAAAGCCGGGCGAAAAAAAGAAGATAATGGTGCTCGGCTCGGGCCCCATAAGAATAGGACAGGGCATAGAGTTTGATTACTGCTCCGTTCACTGCGTATGGGCGTTAAAGAGCCTTGGATATGAGACGATAATAGTAAACAACAACCCGGAGACGGTTTCCACAGACTTTGACATTGCCGACAAGCTTTACTTTGAACCGCTTACGCCTGAGGATGTTGAGAATATAGTGGATCTTGAGCAGCCCTACGGCGCAATAGTTCAGTTCGGCGGGCAGACAGCCATTAAGCTGACAAAGGCGCTGAAGGATATGGGCGTCAGAATCCTCGGTACAAAGGCGGAGGACGTTGACCGCGCCGAGGACAGAGAGCTTTTTGACGAGATACTTGAAGAGTACAGCATCCCGCGCCCTCAGGGCAGGACGATATTCACCTGCGAGGAAGCCGTAAAGGCGGCAAACGAGATAGGCTATCCCGTGCTTGTGCGTCCGAGCTACGTTCTCGGCGGACAGGGTATGGAAATTGCCTACAACGACAGGGACATCACCGTCTATATGGACATTATAAACAGAAGCGTGCAGGAGCATCCTATTCTTGTTGACAAGTATGTATTCGGCAAGGAGGTCGAGGTTGACGCGGTGTGCGACGGCGAGGACATCCTTATCCCGGGTATAATGGAGCATATCGAAAGAACGGGTATTCACTCGGGCGACAGTATATCCGTCTATCCGACGCAGACAATCTCGGAAAAGGATCGCGATGTTCTGATAGACTTTACGGAAAAGCTTGCGAGAGCTCTTCACGTTGTGGGGCTTATAAATATTCAGTTTATAGTGGCTCCCGACGGCGTTTATATAATTGAGGTAAACCCCCGTTCGAGCCGCACGGTGCCTTATATCAGCAAGGTGACGAACGTGCCGATAGTGAAGCTTGCGGTGCGCGCAATGATGGGAGAAAGGCTCCGCGATATGGAATACGGCACGGGGCTTTATCCCGCAGCCGATTATGTGGCTGTAAAGATGCCGGTGTTCAGCTTTGAAAAGCTCCATGACGTTGACACCTCCCTCGGGCCTGAGATGAAGTCCACGGGAGAGGTACTCGGCATATCGCCCACCTTCCACGAGGCGCTTCACAAGGCGTTTATTGCTTCAAACATGACAATTCCCTCCCGCGGCAATGTACTCATTACGGTGCGCGACACGGACAAGGACGAGGTATGCGCTCTCGCAAAGGAGTTTGAGGATTACGGCTTCCATGTCTACGCGACGGGCGGCACCTGCAAGCGCCTTGTTGAAGAAGGCATAAACGCGAAGAAGGTAAACAAGATAGCCGAAGGCTCGCCCGATATTCTTGACTTTATTTCGGGCGGCGGATGCGACCTTGTTATAAATACGCCTACGCGCGGACGCCAGCACAACCGCGATGGCTTTAAGATAAGAAGAACAAGCGTTGAGCGCAGTATTCCCTGCGTAACGAGCCTTGACACGGCAAAGGCCCTCCTCGCAAGCATAAAGCAGAGAGACGCGGGCGAGCTGGGAATAGTGGATATATCCACATTGTGATACATTTTCCCGAAGCGGCACAAAATCGTTGATTTTGTGCCGCT
>CAZIBK010000114.1:0-4919 GCA_964537125.1 uncultured Oscillospiraceae bacterium | reverse complement strand
CGGCGGAAAATGCCGTCAAAACAGCGCAGCTTTCGCTGCAAAGAGCAGGGGATAATGTCAGGCGCGCGGAGGAGAGTATTGATGACGCGGAGGATGATATAAACGAGGTCAAGGAGCGCATGGAAAAGCTTACGGTAAAGGCTCCGTCCTCGGGAATGGTGGAGGAGCTGAACGCAAAGGCGGGAAGCAAGGTCAGCGGCAGTCTGTGTACGATACTTGACTATAACAATATTTCTGCGGATGTGTCCTTTAACACAGTGCAGTTTCAGAAAATAAAGATAGGGGACAGAGTAAGCGTGGGTATCGCCAAGCTCATGACGGTTGTGGGCGGAACGGTGGCGAAAAAATACACCGCGCCTCACAGCGCTGCGGACGGAAGCGTGATGTACACGGTGAAGATTCAGCTTGACGGCGGGCTCAGTCTCGCGGCGGGGACAACAGTGTCGGTTACGGTACATACGGACAGCGGAGATGTGGAAAGTCCGTCGGTGGGTACGCTTGTATATGCGGAGCCTATAAGCGTTGAGCTTGAAGAAGCGGGCGAGGTTGTTACAATCAACGCGGACAGCGGAAATTATGTTGAAAAGGGAAGCGTGCTTGCGGTTTTAAAAAGCGAGGCTCTCGAAAAAGAGCTTAAAAGCGCGAACGACGCTTATCGGGACAGGGTTGACGCGCTTCAGGACGCAAAGGACAGCTACGAAAGTGCGGAGGCAGCGTTGGAAAACGCGCAGGCGGAGCTTGATGCAACAAGAAAGACGGCTGAGGACTATGTTTTGACGTCTCCCGTGAGCGGAGTTGTGCTTGAAAAATACTACAAGGCAGGCGACACCTACGGCAATGATGATCAAAAAAAGCTGATGGTTGTTGCCGATATGAGCAAAATGGTATTCAGCATAAATATCGATGAGCTGGATATTTCCGGCATTACGGAAGGGCAGGATGTGACAGTAACGGCGGACGCGCTTCCGGGAGAAATTATGATGGGAAAGGTAACATCCGTTTCGAGGATAGGAAATTCCGAAAACGGCGTTACAGGCTATCCGGTGGAAATAACGATAGACGAGCCGGGAGAATTGATGTCGGGTATGAACGTGACCGCCGAAATTGCCGTCGGAAGCGCGAGCGATGTTATTTTGGCGCCGGCGTCGGCTATTTTCCAGACGGACGGGATTTACTATGCGACAGTAATTTCTGCAGCTGATGACGGAAGCGAGGAGGAGATACAAACCGAGGTCTCTGTCGGGCTGCACAACAATGAGTTTTATGAGATAATTTCCGGACTCAGCGAGGGCGATATACTGCGCGATTCGGGCATAGGCTCGGATATGGGCGATGAATATATGTACTACGGCTGATGGGAGAAGTATAAATGAGCATTTTTATGAGCTTTAAAATGTCGCTTCAGAGCATATATGCGAACAAGGTGCGCTCTCTTCTCACCATGCTCGGAATAATAATCGGCGTGACGTCCGTAATTGTTATGGTGAATATGGTGACGGCGTCTATGCTCGGAATGAAGCAATGGATGAGTACAATGGATACCAATGTTATTCGGATATATGTGAACCGCCACGGCGAGACCTCCAGAAATGTGACGGCTGCCGATGTTGAACGGTGCGTGAAGGACAATCCGGACTGTCTGCTGTATGCGGCGCCGATTTTGGAAGGATACGCCACAATGAAAAACGGGAACAGGAATATGTCGGCGCAGGTTTACGGCACAAGCCCCGGCTACGGGCAGATGAACTGCGGCAAGGTGGCGCGGGGACGGTTTTTCACGGACAGCGAGGTCTCCTCAAGGGCAAATGTGGTAGTGATAGGCGAATATGTCAGGCAGAAAATTTTCGGCAGCAGAAATCCCGTAGGGTGCGAGGTGCGCATATCCGGGGAGGTATTTACCGTTGTCGGGCTGCTCAAGCAGCAAAACGACGAGCTTTACGAATACGGAGACGACTCTGTTGTGCTGATGCCGTATACAAGGGCGGAAAGGCTTTTAAAAAACCGCAACATTTCGCAGTATTATATTGCGGCAATAGATCAAAGTCACGCTGCCGAAGCCGTGGAGAAGATAAGAGAGCTTTTCTACAAAACGTATCAGACAGAGGACGCGTTTTGGATATATAATCAGGCGGAGAGCATGAAGCAGATGAACGATGAAATTAACACCATGACGCTTCTTGCGGCGGCGATTGCCGGAATATCGCTTTTGGTGGGCGGCATAGGCATAATGAACATAATGCTTGTGTCTGTCACGGAGCGGACGAAGGAGATTGGTATAAGAAAGGCTGTGGGCGCGAGGACGGGAAGTATTCTTACGCAGTTTTTGATAGAATCCGCCGTTATAAGCTGTATCGGAGGCTGTATAGGGATAGCGATAGGAATAGTGGGAAGCGAGTTCGCGACCGCGGGAATGGGGCTTGAATCCGTGCCGATGATTAATCAGCTTCCGGTAATAGGGCTTTCGTTCGGGTTCTCCGCGTTGGTGGGTATATCCTTCGGCTTTTATCCGGCGTTTAAGGCCGCGAGAATGAACCCGATAGACGCGCTTAGGTATGAATAGCGGAGGTTATGAGTTATGATAAAGAGAATTGCGGCTGTTTTTACAGCGCTTATGATGGCTGCGTCAAGCGCCGCGGCGTTTTCCGATGTGGATACGGCTTCGGATTTGGGAGAAGCGGTTGAGACGCTGAGTCTGCTGAGAATACTTGACGGAATGGAGGACGGCTCCTTTCGTCCGGACGAATTTCTGACGAGAGAGCAGTTTGCGAAAATAGTGACGTGCATCCTTGGGCAGCGTGACGGTGTGTCGCTAAAGGTATCGGCTGCGGCGTTTACAGATGTTGATTCCGACAGCTGGGCGGGCGGATATATATCATACGCTGCGGAAAACGGAATAATTTCGGGCTTTCCCGACGGGAGCTTCGGCGGGAAGAACAATATAACATACGCACAGGCTGCGGCTATACTTTTGCGATGCCTCGGCTACAGCGACGAGGAAATCGGGTATCACTGGCCGAAGGACTATATTTCAAAGGCAGAGGCGGTTGGGATAAACAAGGGAGTATATCTTACAGCCGATGAGGATGTGCGCCGCTCCGACGCCGCGCTTATGATATACAACGCCGTATTTTCCGAACTGAACGGAAGCGCCGACAAGCTTGTGACAAAGACCGGAATGACTGTTTATGACGACGCGGTTTTATACGGAGTCGGCAAAACAGACGCGTCAAGCATTGAAACAAGCGAGGGCAGCTTTAAGCTTTCAGCCTCCGCAGTCGGCATAAGCGAAGGGTACGGAAAGAGCGGAATGCTTCTTTTGGATAAGGACGGCAGGGCTGTTATTTTCAAGACAAGCGGGCAGGAGGGACGAGAGATAGTTATCGCGGCAAGCCTTGTGAGCACGGAGAAGGACAGCGTGGATGTGAGCTTTTCGGGCGGAACGGTAACCATACCGTTGAGCGGCGCTGTTTACAGCGGCGGAAAAAAGATAACCGCAGAGGAAGCGGCGGCTGACATGACAATAGGCAGCAAAATGACGTTATATTATGACGATAGCGGAGCCTTTCTGAGCGCGGTACTGTACAGCCAAAAAATGGACGGACCGAAAACTGTGACAAGGGATGCTTCGCAGATATATGAGCTGTTTGATATTGAGGGCGAGCCGAAGGTTATAAGAAAAGGGACGGCGGCGCCGCTCGGCGATATTTCAAGGTATGACGTTGTGTACTATGAGAAAAACACCAATACTGTATATGCCTACGCAAATACCGCCGGAGGAATATACGAGAAGGCGGAGCCGCTCAAATCAGCGGTGAGCGAGGTAACCGTGAGCGGGAAAAAGTATAAAATATCCTCTACGGCGGCGGCGGAAAAGCTGAACGAGTCGCCCGGAGCCTTTGCAATAGGCGACTATGTTACTCTTCTTCTTGACAAAAACGGGGAAGTGTGCGATGTGGTAAACGCTTCAACCATGGCGGGGAGAAGCATCGGTGTTGTATTGAAATCCTACTCGCGTATAAACGAAAGCGGAAATCAGGAGTATGCGGTTAAGATGTTTCTTCCGAGCGGAGACGAGACGGAGTTTGCCGCAGACAGAGATTACACCGAGTACAGGGGCAGGCTTGCCGAGATGAAATTTCAAGACGGAATACTTACGCTGAAAACGGTGAAATATTCGTCTATGTCGGGTACGATAAACAAGGAGATGCTTTCCTTTGACAATTTGTGGCTCGCCTCGGATTGCAGCGTGCTTGTCCTTGTTTCAAATTCCGGTGATGAGGCGGTTGTGAAAAAGATTCGTTTCGGAGATATCTCGGGGACAACGCTTTCAAAAGGTCAGGTGCTTCATGTCGAGCTGTCGGGAGAAATGAACGATATTACGCTTTTGTATTTGAAAGACGTGACATATGACGAATATGAGTACGGAATCATAACAAAAGAGGAAAAGGTTGCGATAAAGGATGAAAACGGGGAAACGGTGAAGAAAAGCGTTATTGGCTATAAGCTGACGCTTCACGGCGAAAGTATCGACATAGACGCCGGAAACAGGCTGTTTACAAGCATGGTTATAGGTATAAATCAAGCTGAAAGCGGAGATTATGTAAATACGGTGGTTATGGGCAGCGGAAGAGAAATAAGCGCCATAAGCGGAGAAAGGATAAAGGTGGGCGGAACCGTTTACAAAACCGCCGAGGAGTACGACATTTATAAGCGCGGCGCAAGCGGATACACCCTTATATCAAGCGAAGAGGCAATGAAAATAAAGGGAAGCGTTGAGCTTTACGGAGACGCTATGTCCGAAAAGGGCGGGAAGGTGCGCCTCGTGATTGTAAGCGAGTGAGAACATCCGTCCTATCAGGCTTTAGGCTCGAAAGATTTTTTAACACGTTAAAAGGCTCTCGGCGGAAATTCGCCGAGAG
>CAZIBK010000113.1:0-4942 GCA_964537125.1 uncultured Oscillospiraceae bacterium | reverse complement strand
GTCCGACCCGTATTGTTGTGCGCTCGGCAAAATGTACGCGGTGAGAAAACCGCGCTCCCCGCGCGGATAATCACACTTTTTGCGGCGGATTTAACACAAAGAATTAACATAAAAGCTATTGCAATAACGGCTTTAATATGATAATATATCATTACTAACATTAGGCACCTTGATAATAGTGAGGGGAGAATGACAATGAGAAAGAAAAGGCTTTTGAGCATTGTTCTGGCAGCGGCGCTGATGTTTTCGACGCTTCCGGCATCGGTATTTACGGCGCAGGCAAGCGGTGTTGACATCGAAAACGGACTTTTGGCGTACTACGATTTTGACTCCGATGACGAAAATCCGACTGTAATTGCGGATAAGTCCGGCAACGGAAATGACGCGACTGTTTTAAACAACACCGATATGGGAAAAGTACTGACAGTCTCAGGCGGTGCGGCGAGCTTCCCGGGAATAGTAAAACCGTGGAGGACCGCTTATCTCGGCGCGGCATTGAAGCTGCCGAACGATTTTAATTCCGGCATAACGGACTTTACCTTTTCGGCATGGATAAAGGCTGATTCTTCATACGCGTACAACGATCAGCTGACGAGAATATTTGATTTCGGCAATATAGCCTCCGACAATGCCTACAACAGCATTTTTGCCCGTTATACTCCGTTAACGGGTCTTCTGAGAATACAGGACAGAGGCCCCGACAGCAGCACTTACAGGGAAAAGACGCTTTCCGATACGCCGTTTACGGATTCATGGGGACTTTTGACGGTTACATTTGAATATGACGGCGAAAAGTATTACAAGGTAAAGGCATATGTAAACGGAACGCTTGAGGGAGATCTCGCTCCTGACGCGCTTTTTACGCGCTCTCTTTCGGATCTCGGAGAGCTGGACGATTCGTCCAACGGTCTTTTTATAGGAAGAACCGTTTGGGGCGCAACCGGTCAATATGTTGAGGAAAACCCCGATTTCTGCGGTTTGATGGATGAAATAAGAATATATTCGAGAGCGATAAGCGCCGACGAGGTGCGCTATCTCTACGAAAATACAAGTCCCGTGGGGGAAATAACTATGGCAAGCTACGCCGTATCGGATGTTTCCACCAAGGAGGGGGATTATCCCTCGCTTCCCGAAACGGTGAGCGTTATATATACAACAGGGGCGACAAAAGATGAGAGCGTGACATGGGATGCTGTTTCGCCCTCCGACTATGCGCAGGCAGGCTCATTCTATGTTTCGGGCGTTACCGAAAACGGATTTGAGGTAAGGGTGAAGGTGGTTGTGGTAGAAAAGGACACCTCTGTTCTCAGCAACGGGCTTGTGCTTTACTACACCTTTGACACTGACAGCTCCGAACCCTCGGAAATACTTGACGTATCGGGCAGCGGAAACAATGCCTCTGTTTCAAACAATTATGAGACGGTTCAAAGCGGCTTCGGTCCTTGGGCAACCACTACCGTTGTAGACCAAAAAATAACTGTGGCTGACGGCGTTGCGGTGTTCCCCGGAGGGCAGGCGGTTCAAAGCGGCTTCGGAAGCTCCGCGTATTACAGCGGCGCGGCTTTAAAGCTGCCCGAAGGAGTAAACGAGGGAATAGAGGATTTCACCTATTCGGCATGGATATATGCCGACACAAGCTATACATACGCTTCTCAGATGCAGCGCTTCTTTGATTTCGGAAAGGTGACAAGCGAGAAGACAAACTCTATATTTTACAGATATACGCCGTCAAGCGGTCTGTCGCGCTTTCAGGACAGATATATCGGCACAAGCACGGATGATTCGGCGTCCCTTATATCGGCAACCCTTTCGGATAAGCCCTTCAACGACAATTGGGCAATGCTGACGGTTGTTTATAAGAAGAGCGCCGCGGGCTATTATAAGCCCACAATTTACATAAACGGCGAAGAACGCTACGAATACGATAATTCCATAACCACTCTTACACGTTCGCTTTCGGATCTGGGCGCTCTTACGGAGGAAACAAACGGACTTTGGATAGGCAGAACCCAGTGGGCGGACGGGTCAAACCCCGATTTTTGCGGCAAGATGGACGAGATAAGGCTTTACGACAGAGCCCTTTCGGCGGCAGAGGTCAGCGAGCTTTATACTGTAAAGAAGCCCTCCGATATGCCTGTGGATTATGAAAGCCTGCCCAAGACGGAGGTTAAAGCCGTTGAGGACACAATAGCATCCGGTCAGTACCCGAGCAGAAATTTCAAGGATGAGACAGCACTTGTCGTTTCCTCGACCTCGGGCTCAGGTTCGAGCCGCGCGGGATATACGCGATACGGCTTTGTAAGGTTTGATTTTACAAACGAAGAAATTGCCAAGGCGGCGAACGCGGAAAAGACAATCCTTGATATGCACTGCACAAGCATTGCAAACTCAGGCTCGGCAATATACTCCTGCTACGGTCTTACGGGCGAGGCTGACGGATGGGACGTCGAAACACTGACGATGAACAACTATTCCGAGCAAATAGGCGGAACAATTTCAAACGACGGCGTTTCCGAGGCAGGCGTGCTTCTTGACTCGTATAACACAACCGGCGGATCGGCAGACTTTGAAATGCAGTGGGATGTTACGGATTTTGTCAAAGAAAATGCGGCAAGCGGACTGTCGTTTTTAATAACGGCAAACACCACCGCGGGTTCTTTTGATTCAAGCGAAACGGAAACGGGCCCGAAGCTTATAATTTATCAGACGGGTACCCCCGTAACCGTCAACAAGGTGACGGACGAAGGCGAAAAGATTTCAACCGGTACCGTATATGCCATTGAAGGCGAAAGCTATACATACACTCCTTCCGACAGGCTGACGGCATACGATAATACGATTTATGTATTTGACGAGGAAGCTTCCTCTCTTACCGTAGACAGCGTGTATGAAGGGAGCGAGGTTACAGTTGTTTATAAGAAAGCGCAGAGCGTGACGGCTGAGGAATTAAACGTTCTCACATATGTCGGAAAGGCGCCGTCGATGCCGAGAGTGATAACGGTGACGGCTGACGGCGAGAGCGCGCTTTTCGCGGCTGAGTGGGAGGATATAGACCCCGAGCTGTATGCCGAAAAGGGCGAGTTTACCGCTTCGGGCAGCATCGTGAGCATAAGCGCGGGCATTGAGGCAACGGTCACGGTATTCCCCGAATATAACGGGGCTGTCGGCGGGGATTTGACAATCAATATGTATACCGACGGTTCTCTTGCACAGTCACTCCTTGTGCCTGCCGCATACGGTACAACATTCACCCTTCCTCAGTCCTATGAAGCTTTCGGCACTATGTATGTCCTTGACAGGATAGAGGGCGATGTTACGGAGATAGGCGGAAGCATAGTCATGAACGAGCTTAACCAGAGAATTGACCTCTATTATGTTATGAAGAACGGCTTTGACGCAAGCCTTACCGCAAGCATAAAGGCGGATAATCTTGAAGGGACAGAATTCTCCCTGAGAGTGGAGGCGTCAATTCTGAACACTGAGGATGAGGATGAAACCGTTCTGCTTATAATCGCAAATTACGACAGCGAAGGAATCGTTACAGACTGCATCGTTGAATCGGCAGAGGCGGCGGCAAGAACGGGAGACACTGTTACTATAAGCGTGAAAATCCCTTATAAAGAGGAAACAGATAAGAACATGGAAATATTCCTTTGGAGAGACAGCATGGAGCCGCTGGCGGACGTAATAAATGCGGCTGACATTACTGTTGAATCCTTCGTAAGCGAGGAGGTTTACGGAATGATACCCACATATGACAGCGCGGTAAGCGTTGTAGAAACGGCAAACGACTACTGGCAGAGCACATATGAATATAACGCGCAGCCCAACAATGTAGATAAGGCGTTCTGGGACAGCGCGGCATATCATACGGGCAATATCGAGGCATATAAGCTGCTCGGAAACGAGGATTATCTCAATTATTCGGTCAACTGGGCAAACGCCTGCGGCTGGACGGGTAATAATTATTCGGGCGATTCAAGCTCGTGGACGTGGGGCTACAATCAGTCTCAGGGTTCAAACGCAGTCCTCTTCGGCGATTGGCAGATATGCTTCCAGACGTTTATCGACCTCTACAATTTAGGCGTTGAGGACGCTGACCTTAGCCGTGTTGAGGAAGTAATGGGCTATCAGGTGACTACCGATACCGACGCCTACTGGTGGTGGGCTGACGCCCTTTACATGGTTATGCCCGTCATGACGAAGATGTATAATCTTACGGGCGATGAAATATACCTTGACAAGCTCTATGAGTGGTTTAAATACGCAAAGGAGCTTATGTACGACGGTCCCGGAGGAATACCGGCAAGCTCCGACGGCTACACAACAAGCGCATCCCTTAAGAGCGGCGCGCAGTATTCGGATCCGGACAGCTACGCTTACCTCTTCTTCCGCGACGCAAGCTATGTTTATCCGCTTAACCCCAACTCCGGACACGAAACGGAGAAGAACTTCTGGGCTCGCGGCAACGGATGGGTTTTTGCGGGGCTTGCAAAGGTACTCTCCGATATGCCGAAGGATTACGAGCATTATGACGAGTTCCTCAACACCTATATGGAAATGGCACCCGCAATAATTGCCTGCCAGGAGGTTGATGAAGAAGGTCACGGATTCTGGACGCAGTCGATGCTTCAGGATTATCCCAAGGGCTCAAACGGAAACGACGAGGGCTACGAAACGAGCGGTACGGCGTTCTTCACATACGGTCTGTTCTGGGGCATAAACAACGGTCTTTTGGACGAGGAAACATATCTTGAACCGACACTGAGAGCGTGGGGATATCTTTCCGAGGTTGCGCTTCAGTCCGACGGCAAGGTAGGTTACGTTCAGCCGATAGGCTCCAACGCGACACAGGCAACGGCGGCGAGCACAACACAGAACTTCGGTGTAGGCGCGTTCCTTCTCGCGGGCTGCGAGGCGGCAAGATGGGCGCAGGAATAAA
>CAZIBK010000112.1:0-4960 GCA_964537125.1 uncultured Oscillospiraceae bacterium | reverse complement strand
GTAAATAAATATAGTAAAATAACAGAAAAGGAAGGGAATAGGTATGGCGGCAACTTTTAAGGGCGGCTTTCATGTAAGAGATGAAAAGGCGTTGACGAAGGATGTTGAAACTGTTACGCTGCCCGACTGTGATGTGCATATTTTCCCGCTGCGCCAACACATCGGCTCGCAGGCAAAGGCATTGGTCAAGGTCGGAGATGAAGTTACGGTAGGGCAGAAAATTGCTGACAGCGCGGAATTTGTTTCGGCTCCGGTACATTCCTCAGTTTCGGGAACGGTGACGGCTATCAAGCCGTATTTCCACGATTCGGGAACGATGGTTGAGGCAATATTCGTTGAAAACGATAAAAAATATACTCTTTGCGATACGGTCTGTCCTAAGGATTACGAGAAAATGACAAAGGAGGAAATCCTTTCGGTTATCCGCGAGGCAGGCATAGTGGGAATGGGCGGCGCGGGCTTCCCTACTCATGTTAAGCTAAGTCCGAAAACAAAGGTGGATTACGCTATTGTAAACGGTGCGGAGTGCGAGCCGTATATAACGGCGGATCACAGGTATATGCTTGAAAACGCGGATGATATCATATACGGACTTAAAGTCGCAATGAAGGTTTTAGGGGTGAATGACGGCTACATAGGCGTTGAGATGAACAAGAAAAACGGCATGGAAGCGCTTAAAAATTCGGGCGAATTTGACAGCCGCATACATATTATCCCCCTCAAAGCCAAGTACCCTCAGGGGGCGGAAAAGCAGCTCATAAAGGCAATTACCGACAGAAACGTCCCCGCGGGGAAGCTCCCCGCCGACGCGGGCGCGGTGGTTATAAACGTGTCGACTGCCGTTGCGATTGCGAACGCCTTCAAAAAGGGTATGCCCGCGATTGAAAAAAATGTTACCGTGTCGGGCGACGCGGTGAACAGACCCTCAAACTTCAGAGTGCGCACGGGGGTTCCCGTATCGTTTTTGATTGAGCAGGCGGGCGGCTTTAAGGAAACGCCGGAAAAGGTCATCTCGGGCGGTCCGATGATGGGCATAGCTCAATATAACATCGACTACCCGGTGACAAAAACAACCTCCTCGGTTCTGTCGCTTATAAAGGCGCCCAAGACCTATGAACCGGACGCTCCGTGCATACGCTGCGGAAAGTGCGTGCAGCACTGCCCGATGCGGCTTATGCCCTTCAAGCTTGTTCAGGCGGCAAAGAACGACGATTTGGAAATGGCTGAAAGGTATAACATTCTTGAATGTATCGAATGCGGGCTTTGTTCATATATTTGCCCCGCAAACAAGAATCTTCTTCAGCATATCAGGATGATAAAGCCTGAGGTAATGAAAAAGAAACGTGAGGAGAGTATGAGAAATGGAAAATAATTTTATAATGTCGTCCTCACCGCATGTACATACA
Organism: uncultured Oscillospiraceae bacterium; assembly: GCA_964537125.1. Lineage (GTDB taxonomy): Bacteria > Bacillota > Clostridia > UMGS1883 > UMGS1883 > CAZIBK01. The sequence continues at coordinate 3,554 of CAZIBK010000112.1, read as the reverse complement.
AGTTCTACGATAACTAAAATCATGCTGGACGTCATAATTGCCCTTATACCTGCCGCGGCGGCGGGCGTGTACTTTTTCGGATTTTACGCGGCATTGGTTTTGCTGACGGCTGTGGCGTCGGCGGTTATTGCGGAATGGGCGTTTGAAAAGATAACGAAGCGGAAGAATACCGTAGGCGATTTGAGCGCGGTGGTGACAGGTCTTTTGATAGGGCTTAATATGCCGCCTCGGATTCCGCTGTGGATGGTTGTTATAGGCGCAGCCTTTGCCATTGTAATTGTAAAGCAGATGTTCGGAGGGCTTGGCAAAAACTTCGTAAATCCCGCCCTTTGCGCGAGGTGCTTTATGCTTATCGCATGGACGGGCGCAATGACAACGTTTCGCGAGCCGCTCATTGACGCGGTTTCCTCCGCGACTCCCCTTGCCGTTATGAAGAACGGCTCGGGCTCCCTGCCCACGCTTTTTGAGTGCTTTATAGGCTTGAAGGCGGGCAGTATAGGCGAGGTGTCGGCAGCAGCGCTTATCATAGGCTTTATTTATCTTTTGGCAAGGCGCGTAATAAGCGTTAAAATCCCCGCCGCGTATATACTTTCATTCGCCGTTTTGACGTTTTTCTTCGGAAACAGCGCGATGGATGTTAAATTCCTTTTGTATCAGCTTCTGACAGGCGGACTTTTGCTGGGAGCGTTTTTCATGGCAACGGATTATACCACAACGCCCACTACTTCAACGGGCATGATAATTTTCGGCGCGGGCTGCGGCGTGCTGACGTTTTTGATAAGGAATTTCGGCGGCTATCCCGAGGGAGTGTCATTCTCAATTCTTTTGATGAATCTTGCGTCGCCTCTGATTGAACGGTTTACCGTTCCCAAATCATTCGGAAACAGGGGAGGGAAGATGAGTTGAAGGAGAAAATAAATATAGGTGAAATTATAAAGACAGGCGTAATCTTGTTTTTGATTACGGCGCTGTCGGCGGCGCTTCTTGCATTTGTAAACGGCAAGACCGCACCGCTCATCGAAAAAAACAGCCTTGCAAAGGAGCAGGAGGCAATGAAAGCCGTAATGCCCGACGCGGCGGAGTTTAGCGAGGTTGAAATTACGGACGGGATCGCCGCCTTTGCGGATAAGGGTGAAATAAGCAAGGCTTATATCGCCCTTGACGAAAGCGGAGAGGCAATCGGCGCGTGCGTCATAACCGAAACGACGGGCTACGACAAGGGTATTCAGGTCGTAACAGGCGTCGGGAGCGATTTAAAGGTTTACGGCGTTGAGATAATATCCATGAACGAAACGCCCGGTCTCGGCGCAAAGGCTTCGGAAGAGAGCTTCCGCGACCAATACAAGGGCAAGAGCGGCGTTGTCGGAGTGTCAAAAAGCGGAGCCGATGATGAAAGGATACAGGCCATATCGGGCGCGACAAAGACGTCTAACGGTGTTACGAACGGAGTAAATATGGCATTAAAAACAGCGGAATTTTTGCTTGGAGGGGGTAATTGATAATGGCTAAGGATAATAAAACAGCTTTGTCGGTGCTTTTAAACGGACTGATAAACGAAAATCCGACATTTGTGCAGCTTCTCGGAATGTGTCCGACGCTTGCCGTTACAACAAGCCTTCAAAACGGATTGGGCATGGGCTTATCGGCGGCAGCCGTTCTCGTTTGCTCGAACTTTCTCATTTCGCTTTTGCGGAAGATTATTCCCGAAAAGGTCAGGATTGCGGCATACATAGTAATTATTGCGGCATTCGTGACGGTAATTCAGATGTGCCTGAACGCATTTTTGCCGGATCTGGCATCGTCGCTGGGGCTTTTTATTCCGCTCATAGTCGTGAACTGTATAATACTTGCAAGAGCGGAGGCGTTTGCCTCGAAAAACGGACCGTTTCTTTCCGCGGTTGACGGACTCGGAATGGGACTCGGCTTTACGGGCGCGCTTTGCATCATATCGGCTATACGCGAATTTCTGGGCGCGGGCTCAATATGGGGCATCACAATCTACGGTACGGTTGTAAAGCCCGCATCGATAATAATTATGGCTCCGGGCGGATTTATAGTTTTGGGACTTATTATAGGTGTGATAAACTTTATAGTATCAAAAAAGAAGGGAGCGTAAGATAAATGGCGGTACAGATAGTTTCTATATTGTTATCGGCGCTCCTGACGGAAAACTTCGTAATGGTAAAGTTCTACGGAATATGCCCGTTTTTGGGAGTTTCAAAGAGGGTTGAAACCGCGTTCGGAATGGGAATGGCGGTTACCTTCGTTATGGCGCTTGCCTCGGTTTTCACATGGATTGCGAATAAGTTCCTGCTTATTCCGCTTAATTTGGTGTATTTGCAGACCATTTTATTCATATTGATAATCGCGGGGCTTGTGCAGTTTGTGGAGATGTTTATTAAGAAAAGTATGCCTGCCCTTTACAATGCGCTGGGAATTTATCTTCCCCTTATTACGACAAACTGCGCTGTTTTGGGCGTAACGCTGTTAAATGTGCAAAATTACCCTGACAGCTTTATATTTGCCTTGCTTTACGGCATTTTTGCGGCGCTGGGATTTACTCTTGCAATTGTGCTTATGGCAGGCATAAGAGAATTTCTGGACGAAAAGGCGGTGCCTAAGTGCTTCCGCGGCTTCCCGATAACGCTTATAACCGCGGGACTTATGGCTATTGCGTTTATGGGATTCTCCGGATTTTCCATAGGATAAGGAGGCAGAATATGGATATTGGAAATATTATTGCTGCGGTATGTGTAGTCGGCGGAGTAGGGCTTTTGTTCGGACTTCTGCTTGCCTTTGCGGCGCATATTTTTGCAGTAAAAAAGGATGACAGGGAAGAAAAAATTTTATCCGTCCTTCCGGGGGCAAACTGCGGCTCCTGCGGATACGCGGGGTGCAGCGCATATGCCGACGCCGTTGTAAACGGCGGAGCGCCCGTCAACGGATGTACCGTGGGAAAGGCGGCTGTTGCGGAACAGATTGCCGACATTATGGGTGTTCAGGCGGGAGAGGTAAGAGAGTGCGTCGCAAGGGTGATGTGCAGCGGCAACTATGCCTCTGTTGTGTATAAATTCGAGTATAGGGGAATTGAGGATTGTATCGCGGCTGCAAAATTCGCGGGCGGCGCGAAAAAATGCGAAAGCGGCTGCCTCGGACTGGGACACTGCGCAACAGTCTGTTCCTTCGGAGCCATAAGCGTTAAGGACGGGGTTGCGGTAGTAGACGAGGAGCTTTGCCAAGGCTGCGGAAAGTGCGTCAGATCCTGCCCGAAGAGCTTAATCAAGCTTGTGCCGAAGGACGCGCGCCATTGGGTGCTTTGCTCAAGTCCGGAAACGGGCAAGTTCGTAAATCAGTTCTGCAAAAAGGGCTGCATCGGCTGTAAGCTTTGCGAAAAGTCGTGTGCCTTTGACGCGATTCATGTGGTTGACAACCATGCGGTCATTGACTACGATAAGTGCAAAAACTGCGGCGCGTGTTCCCGCAGGTGTCCTCGCGGCGTTATCTATGAGAAGCCCGGAGAGGGCGTTAAGACTCTTCAAGAAGCGGAATAACAA
>CAZIBK010000111.1:0-5010 GCA_964537125.1 uncultured Oscillospiraceae bacterium | reverse complement strand
AAGGCGAAATACTTAAATAAAGCAAGCCCCGTTTATCTCTCGATAAACGGGGCTTTTATGTACCTTACTTATTTCTGATTTCCTTTACAAGGGCAACAGCCTCTGCGGTAAGCTCTTTTATCTTGTCAAATTCTCCCGCCTTAATGAGGTCGCCCTTTACCATCCAGCTTCCGCCGCACGCGTAAATCTTGCTGCTGGAAAGATACTCGGGAAGGTTCTTTGCGCTGATTCCGCCGGTGGGCATAACGCGAACCGTGGTATATGCCGCGCACATAGCCGTTATCATTTTAAGTCCGCCCGCAGCCTCAGCAGGGAAGAACTTAACTCTTGTAAGACCTCTCTTTACAGCCTGAGCCATCTCCGAGGGCGTTACAACGCCCGGCATAACCGGAATGTTCTTTGAAATACAGTAATCCACAACCTCAGGGTCAAAGCCGGGACTTACGATGAGTGTTGCGCCTGCGCCTACCGCGCGGTCAACCTGCTCTGTTGTGAGAACGGTGCCTGCCGCAAGGAGCATATCGGGATAAGCCGCCTTGATTCTCTTTATAGATTCCTCTGCCGCCGCCGTTCTGAAGGTTACCTCCGCGCAGGGAAGCCCGCCCTCAACAAGAGCTTTCGCAAGCGGAACCGCGTCCTCCGCATCGTTTAATACCACTACCGGCACCACGCCGAGCTCTTCGATTTTTTCCGCAATGTTACTCATAATTTACACTTTCCTCCGTTCAGTTTTTATTTATTTAAATTCTATCACAATATTCATGTTTCGTCAATGAAATAATTGCCCTTATCGCTTGACAAAGCATCATTTTAATATTATACTGATACTCAGTCTCAGTTTTAAAAGGAAGGGATATAAATGCCCGAGCATCATAACACAAAACAGAAAAGCCTCATACTTGACTCCCTCAAAAAAAGCGCTTCTCATGTAACCGCCGACGAGCTCATAGATATGCTGAAGACCTCCGGCGGAAAGGTCAGCCGAGCCACCGTCTACCGATACCTGCGCGAGCTGGAGGAAAGCGGCAAGGTGATGAAATATTCGCTGGGCGAGAAGAATTGCTCATGCTACCGCTATATAGGCGAAAACTCCGATTGCAGCGAGCATTACCACCTCATGTGCGAAAGCTGCGGAAGGCTTGAACATATTGAAAGCGATGTTATAAAAAGCTTTGCGGAAAGCGCAAAAAAATCCTTTGGCTTTGAAATAGACGAAGGTAAAACCGTCTTTTACGGAAAATGCCGCAGCTGTCTGAAAGGGGATTCAAAATAAAATGAAAAAAATATTTAAAACAGGAAGAATACTCTTCTTACTTTCAACTCTTTTCCTCCTCGCCGCCTGTGCCAAGGCGCCCGCCGCGGAGGACGGCAAAATCAAAATCACCGCTTCCCTTTTCCCTCAGTACGACTTTGCCCGCGTAATCGGAGGCGACAAGGTTGACGTGACGCTTCTTCTTGCCCCGGGGCAGGAGAGCCATCTTTACGACCCCTCCCCCTCAGATATGAGGTCAATAGCAAACAGCAGCCTCTTTATATTTACCGGCGAAAGCATGGAGGCGTGGGCGGCTGATATCGCCTCCTCTGTTGGCGAGGGCGTAAAAATACTCGACGCTTCAAGCGGCATCACCCTTGCCGAAAGCGAGGATGACTCCGACGCTCATTCTCACGGGCTCGACCCGCATATATGGCTTGACTTTGATAATGTGAAAATCATGTGCGAAAACATATGCGGCGCCCTTGTTTCCCTTTCTCCCGACAATGAGGAGTATTTCAGGGCAAACCTTGCCGCCTATGAAGATGAAATCACCGCTCTTGACGAAGAATACCGCCTTGTCGCGGAAGCCTCCGACAAAACCCTTGTCTTCGGCGGCAAATTTGCCCTCGGCTATCTGACGAGGCGCTATAACATAAGCTATCTTTCGGCTTACGCCTCCTGCGGAGCCGAGGCAGAGCCTTCCGCGCGCGTTATAAAGACCCTTTCCGACTATGTTGCGGAAAACGGCGTAAAGGCTGTCTACTGCGAAGAAATGTCCGACCCAAAGGTCGCGCGTTCAATAGCAGAGGGTACGGATGCCGAAATTCTCGTCATTCATTCCGCCGAAAACACAAGTAAGGACGAACGCGACGCAGGCGCCTCCTTTATCGGCATAATGCGCCAAAACCTCGAAAACCTCCGAAAGGGGCTGGAATAGTATAATGGACATTCTTAAGGCAGACCGTGTGGAAATAAGCTACGGCAGCGTCGTTGCGGTGTCGGACGTATCGTTTACCGTACAAGAGGGCGATTATTTCTGTATCGCCGGCTCAAACGGCAGCGGCAAATCCACACTTTTAAAGGGCATTGTCGGTCTTGCGCAGCTTAAAAGGGGGCATCTTCATACCTTTGTCCCCAAGGAGCAGATTTCCTATCTGTCTCAGACTAACCTTGCCGACCGCGACTTTCCCGCCACCGTGTGGGAAATAATTCTCTCAGGCACACAGAAAACGGGCAAACGCCTTCCCTTCTATACAACCGAAGATAAAGAAAACGCCGAACGCTCCATGGTGAAGCTCGGCATGGACAAATTCAGGAACACCCGTATAGGCAGCCTTTCGGGCGGTCAGCAGCAGCGCGCGCTTCTCGCGCGGGCGCTTTGCCGCAATCCCAAGCTGATGCTTTTGGACGAACCCTTTGCCGGGCTTGACAGCGCCATATCGGAGGAGCTGTACGGAATGTATAAGGAGCTGAATAAAACAGGCGTGACAATAGTTATGGCTTCCCACGATTATAACGCCATCAACCGCTACGCCTCGCGAGTAATGATGATGAATAACTCCAAAGCAGAATTTGTCGGCTCCGTAAAAGAATGGAGGGATTTGATGTGGCACAACTGACAGAGCTTTTTTCGTTTCCGTTCATGTTCCGCGCCCTTGTAACGGGTACGGCAATATCCTTCTGCGCCGCGCTTTTGGGGGTTATACTCGTCCTTAAGCGCTATTCAATGATAGGTCACGGTCTTGCGGACGTTGCGTTTGCGGCAGTATCTCTTGCCGTAGCGCTGGGACTTTCCCCTTCACAGCATATACTTATCACTCTCCCCGTAGTTGTTGCCGCCTCGTTTATCATAATGAGTCTGACGCGATCCGGCGCCAAGGGCGACGTTGCCATAGGCATGGTCTCCACAGGCGCCCTTGCCGCGGGCGTTATCATAACCGCCGTTTCCAAGGGCTTTAACGTGGATGTATATAACTATATGTTCGGCAGCATACTTGCCTCCTCCGAATATGATATGTATCTTAGCATACTCCTTGTCATAGTTGTGCTGGTGATATTCCTCATTTTCTATAATCGGCTCTTTCTCATCACCTATGACGAAAGCTATGCCGTTTCATCCGGCATCAGCGTGACCTTTTATCAGTTCCTCATTTCCTTCCTCACCGCCCTTACAATAGTTATCGGCATGAAGATAATGGGAACGCTTCTCATTTCAAGCCTTATCATATTCCCCGCCGTCACAAGCAAGCGTCTTGTGCAAAGCTTCAGGAGTCTCGTCATTCTGTCCGCGATAATATCCGTCCTGTGCTTCTGGGCAGGGCTTCTTCTATCCTACTTTGCCGACCTTCCCACAGGCGCGTCAATAGTCGCGGCAAATATCGTTGTCTGCGCGGCTGTCTCCGCCCTTACAATCAGAAAAAACAAATAAAAAAGAAGTGATCGTTTTGGACTATACTTACACCGAACTTTTGGCATACTTTCTCATCTACTCTTTTCTGGGCTGGCTCGCGGAGGTGTGCGCCATCGCCCTTAAAGGGCAGAAATTCTGCAATCGCGGTTTCCTTAACCTTCCCTTTTCGCTTTCATACGGCGTCACTATGACCGTTCTTATCCTGATACTTCCCACATTGCGCAGCAACTACGTTCTCCTGTTTGTTGCCGCGCTTGTGGTAAGCTCCGTAGTGGACGCAGTTTCGGGTCTTATTGCAAGAAGGCTCAGTAAAAGCCGTTTGTGGGATTACGAGGAGCATAACCTTTTTACCGGCGGTAAGCTCAGGGTGCTTTATTCCGCCGCACTTGCGCTGTGCTATCTTCTCGCCGCTATGCTCATACAGCCCCTCCTTTTTATCCTTATAAACAGCCTTCCGGAGCTGCCTGTGAAAATTTTCTGCCTCGCCGTATGCGTTCTTCTCGTGCTTGACCTCATTTTCACTCTCATTGCATTACATAAAAACACCGGCGGCGTTAAAAAATCAAAAAATCCCGGATTCAGCGAAAAGGTTTACGGCTTTATTTTACGCAGACTCCGCAAGGCATACCCTAATATGGGCGAAATTTCCGCCTCCGAAAAGGGCGGTTCCTTTGCCGAGGGCATATGCTTCGATAAAATATTCTGGCTCTTTGTCATCTGTTCCCTTATCGGCGACATAATCGAAACCCTCTACTGTTGGGCGTTGGACGGCGTTTTAATGAGCCGTTCAAGTCTCATATACGGTCCCTTCAGCGTTGTCTGGGGTATAGGCGCGGTGCTTCTCACCATCGTACTCCGCCGACTTATCGGCAAGGAGGACAGATATATATTCCTCGCGGGATGCCTTATAGGCGGAGTTTACGAGTACGCCTGCAGTGTGTTTACCGAGGTGTTTTTCGGCACAACCTTCTGGGATTACAGCGATATGCCCTTTAATATAGGCGGCAGGACAAACCTTCTTTTTTGTATTTTCTGGGGGCTGCTTTCGGTGGTGTGGATTAAAATTCTCTATCCGAAAATCAGCCGCGCCATAGAAAAAATCCCGCTTGTTGCGGGGAAATTTATCACATGGCTTCTCGTTTTATTCATGGCTTGCAACTCATCTCTCACAATTGCCATCCTGATACGCTATAACGCCCGCCGATCGGACAGCGAGGCGCATAACGCCGTCGAAAGGTTTTTGGACGAAAACTTCCCCGACAGTTTGGTCGAAAAAAGATGGCAGAACATAATTATCGAAGAGTAAAAGAAGAGGCAAAAACGCATTTTGGTTTTTGCCTCTTCT
>CAZIBK010000110.1:0-5039 GCA_964537125.1 uncultured Oscillospiraceae bacterium | reverse complement strand
CAGCTTTGCCTCACTGACACATAAAGGGGCGTATCGCACATACGATACGCCCCTTTAATATCGGTCTTAAGCCGTCTTAGTTTGTATAAACCTCAATTTCAGCTATTGAGTTCCATCCGCTTATCGTGTTGCCGTGAGCAGCCACACGAATATACCTTGCCGCGGAGCCTACGGAAACATACTTGGTTGTATTTGTCATGGGTTCCGAATCTCCCTCGAATACTGTTGTATAGTTTATGCCGTCGGCAGAAACCTCAACCTCATAGGGAATAGTCCTCGTATCTTCGTACATCTTCATAGCAACGCCCACGCAGGATATTGTCTTTGAGGAACCGAGGTCAATAACAGCCGTAGCATCGCCCTGAGAAGCCCATACGGTCTGCTTGTCGCCATCGACAAGATTGCTTGCGTTGTTTTCAGCTTCGGGTGTCTGCGATACTGTTATGGACGCTACGGAGATAGTTGCCATTGTTCCGGTAGGAGCCGTAAGCACCGTGCCGCCGCCGCTTGCAACGGTAGTAGTTGCCGCCGTGCCTGCCGAAGAACCGCCGGAGGTTCTTATAACCATATCGTTAAGACTGGTCCAGTCGCCTTCGCTTGTTCCCTTGCCTATAAACTTGATATAACGTATAGACTGGTTGACCGCTCTTACATCATACTGGCTTCCCAGTGAAGAGGATCCGCTGTAGACTGTTGTATATGCGGAACCGTTCGCCGAAACCTGAAGCTCGTATGTAGTAGTTCTCTCCGAATACTTCCAGAAGTTGAGCTCTATGCTTGTTACGGTCATTGCGCTGCCGAGGTCGGCGGTAAGAGTACCTGTACCCTGGCAAGCCCAGCGTGTTTCAAGGTCGTCGTCAAATACATTTTCCTTGCCGTTTTCGGGCTGAGGCTCCTGATCCGCCGTTACGGAAACGGGCTTAACCGTACCCGATGCCGCCGCAGCCGTACCGTTCCATACCTCCACCTCAAGAATAGACGCCCAATCGCCTGCCGAGGTGCCGTTCGGGTTGATTCTCACATAACGGATAGTGTCGTTTACATCATAAGAATCATATGTAGAGCCGCTTGACGAGCCGTCAAATATCTTTGTATAGCTTGTGCCGTTTGTTGAAACCTCAAGCGAATAATTTGTAGATCTCTCCGAGGGCTTCCATACAGCAACCCTCACATGCGTAACGGGCTTTGCGCTGCCGAGGTCAATGACTGCCGAAGCCGCGCCCTGAGACGCCCAGCGTGTGCCGGTGCTTCCGTCGATAAGGCACTGCGCGTTGTTATCGGGTTCGGGTTCCTGATCCGCGTATACGGACGCAACGGCAAGCTTGCCTGTTTCGGCGTTGCTTCCTCCGAGCGCTCCCGCTGCAGTGTCCTCAACCGCAGCCTGTATAACTATTTCGGGCAGAACGCCGCTTGTGATAGCGCCCGCAATAGCAGCGACAGCTTCAGTGTCGCGGTCGGAAAGGTTCTTGCGCGTAGTAATTACCGCCATCTTTGTGGCGTCGTCATAGTAAACATATCTTCCGAGTACGGTCGTTGCGAGGAAATTAACGGGAAGCATCGTGCTGCCGTCTATAATCTGCGGAGCAACGTCGGAAATATAAACCTGACCGTCAACAGAGATATACTTGCTTCCTATAACCATCTGCACCGTTCTGTCCTGACCGAAGGTGATGTCGATTTCCTGATTGTCATCGTGCCATTCAACCGTACCGTTGAAAGCTTCGGCAGCGAACCTCACGGGAACGAGCATCCTGTCGTCAACAATAACGGGAGCCGTAGGAAGCGTTACTATACTGTTCTGTGCTATGGCGGTAGTGGTTCCCACCATAACCGCTACATTGTTGTGAATTGCGAGAGCATAATCCGCCGCTCCGGCATTAAATGACGCGAACGAAAAGACCATGCAGAGAACAACAATAAGACTTAATACCTTTTTCATCTTGTTCCATCCTTTCACCCATCCATGGTAATATATAATTATTATAAATGAAAATTCCGCAAATGTAAATAGGTTTTTTCTCATTTATTCATAAAATATTCACGAAAATATTCACAAACACTCATCTTTTTTCCGCAAAAGCGCCGCCCGGATCAAGGCGGCGCTCTGTCAGCCCTCTATTACGCTGTACATAAGCGAAGCGTCCGCCTTTAAGGCGTGCTCCGCAATGCTTTCGACCCTGACCTTTATAATTCTTTCGCCGAAAGCTATTTCAATAATATCTCCCGCCTTCACCTCCGAGGAGGGCTTTGCCGTCTTTCCGTTTATTTTTATTCTTCCTCCGTTGGCGGCTTCGGCGGCAACGGTGCGCCTTTTAATAAGGCGCGATACCTTTAAATATTTATCAAGTCTCATCATTTACAATCCTTAAAGAACGCGAGGAAAGCCTTGTAGGACATATATATATCCATCTTTGCTATTGCCTCGTAGGGCGAGTGCATTGAAAGCACGGGAACGCCGCAGTCTATTGTGTTTACGCCAAGATTTGCGACAAACTGCGCTATCGTTCCGCCGCCGCCCGCGTCTACCTTGCCCAGCTCCGCCGTGTGCCAGAGAACGCCGTTATCGTTAAATATTCTTCTCACCAAGCCCATAAGCTCCGCGGAGGCGTCGTTAGAGCCGCTCTTGCCGCCGGATCCCGTATATTTGGAAACGGCTATGCCTTCGTTTATTCTTCCGCTGTTCATCTTGTCATACACATCGGAAAACTTCGGGTCGTATGCGGCGGAAACGTCAGCGGAGAGGCAGTAGCTCCTGTCAAGCATTCTGAGGCGGCTCAAATCCGAGGCATTTTCGCCGCGCTTTTCCATAAGCTCGCCGAGAACGAGCTGCATAAAGTAGCTCTTTGCGCCGGTATTTCCCATGGAGCCGACCTCTTCCTTGTCGGTAAGCACGGTAATCGAGGTCCTTTCCGGCTCCTCGATTTCGAGAGCCGCCTTTATTGCGGCATATGCGCACACGCGGTCGTCATGACCGTATGCCGCGATAAGGCTTCTGTCAAATCCGAGATCCTTTGCCTCAAACGCGGGCACTATTTCAAGCTCAGCAGAGGTGAAATCCGCCTCATCAATGCCGTATTTCTCCTCTATTATGCTGAGGATTTTGCTCTTTACCTCGCCCTTTTTGCGGCCCGTTACCTCTTCATTTTCTTCTCTTTCAAAGGGAATGGAGCCGAGAAGAAGATTAAGCTGCTCGCCGCCCACAATATCATAACCGTTCTTGCTCATCTGGCTTCTGCCCAGATGCGGCAGAAGGTCTGTAATTACAAATGTCACGTCATCGTCATAGTCTCCGACGCTTATCTCCGTCTTCGTCCCGTCGGCGCGCACTACAACGCCGTGGATTGCAAGCGGTATAGCCGTCCACTGATACTTTTTGATTCCGCCGTAGTAATGTGTTTTGAAAAACGCCAGTCCGGCATCGTCGTAAAGCGGATTCTGCTTAAGGTCGAGTCTGGGCGAATCTATATGAGAGCCCACTATATTTACGCCGCCCGATATAGGCTGCCTGCCTATTACACAGAGCATAAGCCCCTTATTTTTATTTACCGCATATACCTTGTCGCCGCTTTTAAGCGAAGTGACGCTTTCAAGCGCCTTAAAGCCTGCTCTCTCTGCCATTTTGACAGTGGTAATTACGCTTTCACGCTCCGTTTTTGAAGAGTTGAGGAACTTTTTGTAGCCCTCGCCGAAAGCAAATACTTTTTCCTTCTCTTCATCGTTTATAACGTTCCAGCCGTTTCTGAATTCAAGCTTCAATTTCTGCACATCCTTTCAAACCTCAATCGAAGTTATTATAACGCATTTCAAAATCAATTTCAACACCAATGTTGACTTTATCCGCCGCTTGTGTTAATATTTTTTCAAAACAAGCTGATTGATGAAAGGAGCTTACATATGTGGTATACGGACGCATGGAACAAAACCGCGGCAAAAGAAGCCCGCGTTTCACGGGAAATAGGCGCGGCATTCCCGCACGCCTCCCATGACGGGAAGTATGATAATTCATATCCCGCTTGGTGGACAAACGGCTTTTATCCCGGGCTTTTGTGGCTAATCTACCGCGACACGGGGGACGAATATCTCAAGAACACCGCAAACGAGGTTGAGGAAAAGCTTGATTCCGTCCTCAAGGAATATTATAATACGGATCATGATATGGGCTTTCTCTGGTCGCTTTCAAGCGTTGCGCAGTATAAAATAAACGGCAATGAGGAATCACGCCGCCGAGCGCTTCACGCCGCAAATCTCCTTGCGGGGCGCTTTAATCTTGCGGGCAGGTTTATACGCGCATGGAACGGCGATAAGCTCGGCTGGGCAATAATCGATTGCCTAATGAACCTTCCTCTCCTCTACTGGGCAAGCGAGGAAACCGGCGACCCGCGTTTTCGCCATATAGCTGTCGCTCACGCGCAAACCGCGCTTAAATACTTCCTCCGTGAGGACGGCAGCGCGAACCATATCTGCTCCTTTGACCCCGAAAGCGGCGAGTTTATCGAATCGCTCGGCGGTCAGGGCTACGGCGTCGGAAGCGCCTGGTCGCGCGGGCTTTCCTGGGCTGTTTACGGATTTGCGCTTTCATATAAATACACCGGAAAGGAAGAATTTCTTGAAGGCGCGCAAAGAGCCGCAAAATTTTTCTGGGACAATCTCCCCGACGACAAGGTTCCCTATTGGGACTTCCGCCTCCCCGAAACCGAAGGCGAGCCTCGGGACTCCTCCGCCGCCGCATGTGCGGCATGCGGTATGCTGGAGCTTTATTCCCTCACCGGCGACGAATGTTATCTTGCAAAGGGCGAGGCAATAACAAAGAGCCTCTACGAAAATTATACCGACTATGACGGCGACTGTCAGGAGCTTATTAAAGAGGGTACCTCAAATAAGCCCGAGCATACAAATATAAATGTCGGGCTGATATACGGCGATTACTTTTATGCGGAGGCGCTTGCCCGCCTCAACGGCAAATGCGGAGAGCTCTTCTGGTAAAAAAAACGGATGGGGAAATGATATTGTCACAAATATTCATTGACCCCATCTTTTTT
>CAZIBK010000109.1:0-5067 GCA_964537125.1 uncultured Oscillospiraceae bacterium | reverse complement strand
AATTATGTTTATAGGCGGAGAAATCAACTATTTTCTTGGGAAGGACGATTGACAACCTTTTATGTGTGTGATAATATTATAACAGCTGAATAAAAGGAGTAGGTGGCGTATTATATTTTTTATAGATACGCATAATAGGGAATCGGGTGCAAAACCCGAGCAGTCCTGCTGCCGTGATGACGGAGCAAGTCCTCTTTATGCCACTGGGAAACCGGGAAGGCGGGGGCGAGCGTTGATGTCAGAGCCGGAAGACCTGCCACTTCTTTGTGCTGATACTCCACAGGGTCTTGGAGAGTACGTTTTTGAATAAGGGCGTTTAAACGCCCTTGTTTGGGTACGCCTTTTTCTTATCCTGTGAGGGTAAGAAAATTTTTTTGGAGGCGGATAACAAATGAAAACAAAAACAAAAGTAATTTCCGTAGTCCTTGCTCTTGCATTTATACTGAGCGCATTTACTCAGGCTTTTGCGTATGATGCGGAAATTGACACAATCACGGCGTCGCAAACTCCCTGCTGCGGCTCCCTTAAGTGGGCGGCGAAAATCGGAAACGGATGGCAGAAGCCAGCAGGCGTTCCGATTATCGCGGGGGACAATATAGTGATAATGTCGGGCGATGAAATATATGCGCTCGATCGGGAAAGCGGAGATATATTGCTTACTGCGCAGATGAGCGAGTCTCAGGACTACGGATACACTCCTCTTACATATGCGGACGGTAAAATATTTGCACCTTTGTCCTCAGGAACAGTAGAGGCTTTTGACGGCGATTCCCTTTCTTCGCTTTGGACTTACAATGACGAATTGGGCGGGCAGGCATTGACAAAGGTAACATATTCCGACGGACTTCTCTTTACGGGATTTTGGAATGATGAGGATGAAGACGCAAGCTTTGTGTGCCTTGACGCTCAAACGGGCGAGAAGCTCTGGAGCAAAACCGTACCGGGCGGTCTTTACTGGGCAGGCGCCGCTTGTATCGGCGATGCGGTAGTATTCGGAACCGACGACGGCGTGGTAAACGGCGAAGGCACGGCATATATCTATTCTCTCAACAAAAGAACAGGCGAGGAAATAGGCAAGATAGAGGTTGCCGGCAAGGGCGATATACGCTCCTCCGTTGCCTATGACGGCGGCAGAATATATCTGACGACAAAGGGCGGATATATAGTTTCGGCAAAGGTTGACGGCGCGGGCGTAATAACCGATGTTTCCTACGGAGAGGTCGGAGCAGCCTCTGTTTCTACACCCTGCGTATATAAAGGCGTAATTTATATAGGCGCTTCGGATAAGAGCGTTAAGGCTATAGATGCACAGACACTTGAAACCATATACAGTGTTCCCATGAACGGATATCCGCAATGTACGCTTCTTCTTTCCACGGCATATGAGGAGAGCGACGGATATATTTATCTTTACGCTACATATAACGCAAAGCCGGGCGGTATTACTCTTATAAAAGCGAAGCCCGATGCGAAAAGCGCCGATGAATGTATTGTAAAGGAATTGTACAACGCGGAAGGCTATGAACAATACTGCGTATCAAGTATAATTTCCGATGAGAACGGTGTGCTGTACTACAAAAATGACAGCGGATATCTTTTCGCGGTAGAACAGAAAGCGAAAACAGTTTCCGTACTTGCCGAGGAGGAGGGCTTTATTCTTCCAAAGCGTACTCTTTCCGTTCCCGTCGGGATTGCCGAAAGATACGGATATGTCAACATAGATATCCCCGAAGGGGAAATAAGCGCACTTGATGTTTTGGTTAAGACTCATGAGGAAATGTTTGATGAATTTACTCCCAAGACAGCGGCGGATTATCTCATTGTAGACCCCAATAGCGGCTATATATCGAGGATTTTCGGAATAGATACATATAACTTGGGCTTTTCCGTAAACGGGAAGGCGCCCCATGACGATGTTTTGACCGATTACGGCTATACAGGCTATACCGTAAGTCAGGCAGAGGTAAAGGAGGGCGACGTAGTTGCGTTTTATCTTTACCGCGACGCTTGGGCAATGGATAATCTTGCCTATTTTACCCTTGACGGCGAAAAGACTGACGCTCTGACAGTTGCGAGAGGCGATGAAGTAACGCTCGACTTGAAAGGATATGTTTTCGCTTACTACAGCTGCTCTGACGAAGCCGCGATAGATTCCGTGACAACGCCGCTTTCTGACGCAATTGTAAGCCTTGTTGATGAAAAAACGGGCGAAATGACGCCGCTTGATGTTACCGATGAAAACGGCAGCGTTACGCTTTCCTTTGATAATCTTGGTACATATGTAATTTCCGCAACGGAGAATCCCGACGACGAATACATGACGCCTATTATTGCGCCTTGGCTTGAAGTAACTGTCGGAGAGCGTGTAAAAGCAGTTGCTACCGAAGATGGCTTCATTTTCCCGCAGACAGCTCTTGTGGTTGAGGATGGGACGGCTGAAAAATACGGCTATGTAAATCT
This sequence comes from uncultured Oscillospiraceae bacterium, assembly GCA_964537125.1. Lineage (GTDB taxonomy): Bacteria > Bacillota > Clostridia > UMGS1883 > UMGS1883 > CAZIBK01. The sequence continues at coordinate 2,607 of CAZIBK010000109.1, read as the reverse complement.
CGGAATAGAAGATGACGCTATAAGCGCACTTGATGTTTTGGTTAAGACTCACGAGGAAATGTTTGATGAATTTACTCCCAAGACAGCGGCGGATTATCTCATTGTAGACCCCAATAGCGGCTATATATCGAGGATTTTCGGAATAGATACATATAACTTGGGCTTTTCCGTAAACGGGAAGGCGCCCCATGACGATGTTTTGACCGATTACGGCTATACAGGCTATACCGTAAGTCAGGCAGAGGTAAAGGAGGGCGACGTAGTTGCGTTTTATCTTTACCGCGACGCTTGGGCAATGGATAATCTTGCCTATTTTACCCTTGACGGCGAAAAGACTGACGCTCTGACAGTTGCGAGAGGCGATGAAGTAACGCTCGACTTGAAAGGATATGTTTTCGCTTACTACAGCTGCTCTGACGAAGCCGCGATAGATTCCGTGACAACGCCGCTTTCTGACGCAATTGTAAGCCTTGTTGATGAAAAAACGGGCGAAATGACGCCGCTTGATGTTACCGATGAAGACGGCAGCGTTACGCTTTCCTTTGAAAAGCCGGGCAGATATATAGTTTCCGCAACGGAAGATCCCGATGACGAATACATGACGCCTATTATTGCGCCTTGGCTTGAAATCAATGTGCTCGGAATAAATGTTGAAACAGAGGGAGACACGGTATATATTTATTCAAATCTTGAAGAAAGCGTCTCCTGCATGGTAATAGCCGCAGCGTATGAAGATGACGCTATGACAGGCGTAATTAAGGAGGATGTTATTTTGCCGGAGGGCGAAGGCACACTTTCCTTGGACATATCGGATATTGCACAGGATAATATCAAAATATTTATTATTGACGGAGCGCTTCGCCCGCTTATATAACGGAGGATTGTTATGAAAAGTATCCTTGCACTTTTATTTTCATTGATTATTTCCTTTTCTCAAGGGGACGGTAAGGTAAGCCTTGCCGTCCCGGATGAGGCAACGGAACCCGAAACCGAGGAGCTCTTCGAGACGGCGGACGACGCTTTTGACGAATATGACTATGTTCCGGAGGAGGAAAGCTGTGTAATATGCTCCGTTGAGGGGATAAACGCGTCTCTCGGTTACATTGTTGCGCCTTTAAAGGTCGAAATAAGCGGGGATGAAAACTGTGCGCAGATATTTGTGGATTTACTCGCAGGATACGGCTATGACCCGATATATACAGGCACCACCGAAGAAGATTTCTATCTAAAACGTATCGGAGGAATTGATACGGAAAACGCCTCTGTTCCGCCATCGTTGGAGGAGTTTTTGAATAATAACAAGGTAAAGGTAACAAACAGCGTTTCCGAGGACGGCGTTTTGGGCGAATTTGACCTTGCCGGCGGTTCGGGATGGATATATACGGTAAACGGAGAGATGCCCGATGTCGCAATGTGCGACTATATCCCCGAAGAAAACGATGTTATCAGGCTGCGTTTTTCACTCTGCTACGGAGCGGATACCGATTATTACGAGGATTGGGGCTTTGATTACGGAGATCTTGAAATATTAAATCTTGATGAGATTACGGCAGTAATCGCTGAAATAGGCGCGGATGAGTGCGTTGAATATCTGGACGCCATAGCCGATTTTGATATGCCGCAAGAGGAACTTGACGCTATTTTAAATGAGCTTTTAGTCAGATAATCATGAAAAGAATTGTTATTTGCTTTATTGCGGCGCTGTTATTCATTCAAAGCAGTGCATTTTCAGCCGATACTTTAAATATAGATGATGTGATAAACACCTGCGCGGAATATTTAAAATCCGAAGCGCTGTCATCTCCCGGGTCGAGCAGCTCCGACTGGAGCGCGATAGCTCTTTCGGTTTCGGGAAAGAGCTTTGATAAGGATACATACCTTAAAAGGCTTTCGGAGTATGTTGGCAAAAAATACTCCGAGGAGAACCTTTTAAGCGCGAATAAGTCTACCGAATGGCACAGAATTGCGCTGGCGGTAATGGCTTGCGGCGCCGATGCCCGAAGCTTTAACGGCGCAGACCTTATTTCAGACGGGGTTTTTAACCGCGAAAGCCTCGGCAGACAGGGCATAAACGCCTATATTTGGGCGCTTATCACCGTTGAGGCGGGCAGGTTTGAGGAGACGGGAGAATCTGTCAATACGGTTGATTCGATTATATCTGAAATTCTTTTAAATCAGAATGACGACGGAGGGTTTTCTCTTTCGGGGCGCATTTCTGATCCCGACGTCACCGCGATGGCTCTTTACGCGCTTGCGCCGTATCGGAGCCGAAGCGATGCTGCCGAAGCCGCAGAGAGAGCTGTAGAGGCGCTTTCTGCCATGCAGAATGACGACGGAGGGTTTTCAAGCGCGGGTACTCCGAATGCCGAAAGCGCGGCTCAGGTTATAATTGCTCTGTCCGCTCTCGGCATAGATTTGGGCAGCGATACACGTTTTATCAAAAACGGAAAGAGCGCGGCGGACGCGCTTCTTGAATACAGGACGGATACGGGCTTCTCACATCTTTTGGGGAAGGGCACGGACACTATGGCGACATATCAGTCGCTTATAGCTCTTTGCGCCTATAAAAAACGCTCCGCCGTGTACGATTTTTATACGGCGCCTGAG
>CAZIBK010000108.1:0-5194 GCA_964537125.1 uncultured Oscillospiraceae bacterium | reverse complement strand
GCATGATTTGGCTGAGGAATGATAAATGCGCTTGCTTTGGGAAGATGGAACATAAAGAATAAGCCCGGCACACGAATTTGATTTTCGTACGCCGGGTTTAAATTTAAAAGCCCATATCGAACAATGATACCTGGCTGCTTTGAGGAAGATTTCCGAAGCAGCCGTATTTTTTAAACACTTCTATATGCGCCTGAGACGCGCCTGTACGGTTCTTAAAGTCGTCAATGGATTTAAAGGGGGCTTCTTCGCGAGCCTTTGCTATGCTTTCGGCAACGGTATTTCCGAGACTTGCGACAGAGTTTAGCGCGGGAAGAATTTTGCCGCCCTTATTGAGAAATTTTGTGGGATGAGATTCGTATATGTCTATCGGAAGAAACTCAATTCCGCGGGCATACATTTCGTTTACGACTTCAAGGATAGTCATTGTGGCTTTCTCCGTCTGGGAGGGCTTTTCGTTCATGGAGAGCTCCTTCATATACGCCTGAACCTTCGCCCTGCCCTGCGCCATGATTTCATAATCGAACGTATCGGCGCGGACGGTGTAATACGACTGGTAGAAGGCAATGGGGTAATACACCTTAAAGTAAGCGACGCGGAAGGACATAGTCACATATGCCGCGGCGTGAGCCTTGGGGAACATATACTGAATTTTATTGCAGGATTCTATATACCATTCGGGAACGCCCGCCTCGCGCATTTCGGCTTCGTCGGCAGGCTGAAGCTTTTTGCCCTTGCGCACCTTTTCCATTATTTTGAAGGCGTGGGAAGGATCCAAATTTTTGTGGAGAAGATATATCATAATATCGTCGCGGCAGCAGATACATTGGCTTAAAGTGCATTGACCGCTGCGGACAAGGTCCTGCGCGTTATTTGTCCACACGTTTGTGCCGTGGGAAAGCCCGGATATGCGGACAAGATCCGAAAAGGTGGTGGGCTTTGTGTCCACAAGCATCTGACGGACAAAGCGTGTGCCGAACTCGGGAACGGCGAAGGTCCCCGTTTCGCTGCCGATATCCTCCTTGGTGACGCCGAGCGCCTCGGGGCTGAGGAAAAGACTCATGACCTTTTTGTCGTCGAGCGGGATTTCACGGGCGTTGACGCCGGTGAGGTCCTCAAGCATCTTTATCATAGTGGGGTCGTCATGACCGAGGATGTCGAGCTTAAGAAGGTTTTGGTCGATACTGTGATAATCAAAGTGGGTAGTGATAATATCGGTATCGGTTTTATCGGCAGGGTGCTGAACGGGCGTAAACTCGTGTATATCGTGCCCCTTGGGAAGTATGATAACGCCGCCGGGGTGCTGACCGGTGGTGCTTTTTACATCCATACAGCCGACCTTGAGGCGTTCTATTTCCGCGTTGTTATAGTTGAGATTGTGAGAGTCGCAATATTTCCGTACATAGCCGTAGGCGGTTTTATCGGCGACGGTGGAAACGGTACCCGCGCGGAAAACATGACCCTCGCCGAAGATGGTTTCGGTATATTTATGAGCCTTGGGCTGATACTCGCCGGAGAAGTTAAGGTCGATATCGGGCTGCTTGCCGCCGCCGAAGCCGAGGAAGGTTTCAAAGGGAATGTCGTGTCCGTCCTTGACAAGAGGCGAGCCGCACACGGGGCAGCTTTTATCGGGCATATCAAAGCCGGAGTCATACTCGCCGTGCTCAAAAAACTCGCTGTGCTTACACTTGGGACAGCGGTAATGAGCGCAGAGTGAGTTTACCTCGGTAATGTTTGAGAGGTAGGCAAGGAAGGACGAGCCGACGGATCCGCGCGAGCCGACGATATAGCCGTCGGCAACGGAATGTTCGACAAGGAGGCGGGCAATGTTATAGAGGTCGGCATAGCCGTGACCGATAACGCTTTCAAGCTCCGCGGCGAGACGATCCTCAACGATTTTCGGAAGGGGATTGCCGTAGAGACGTTCCGCATTTTCGCGGGCTATGCGCTCAATATCCTCGGCGCTGCCCTCGATTTTAGGGGAGAACTGACCCTCGGGAACGGGGCGGATGTCCTCAATCATATCGGCGATGAGGTTTGTGTTTGCGACAACGACCTCATACGCCTTTTCTTCGCCCAGGTATCGAAATTCGTCGAGCATTTCCTCTGTATTTCTGAAATAGAGCGGAGGCTGAAGGTCAGCGTCGGCATAGCCCTGCCCTGCCTGAAGAATACGGCGGAAGACCTCGTCCTTTTCTTCAAGAAAGTGGATATCGCAGGTCGCAACCACGGGCTTATTCAGCTTTTCGCCGAGGGCGACTATTTTGCGGTTGAGATCGCGCAGACCTTCATCGTCGGGGACGGTGCCGTTGCGGACAAGGTAGCGGTTATTGCCTATGGGCTGTATTTCAAGATAATCGTAAAATGAAGCGATTTTCTCAACCTCGTCATCGCTTTTGCCGTTCAGCACGGCGCGGAAAAGCTCGCCCGCTTCGCACGCGGAGCCTATGACAAGCCCCTCGCGGTGATTTTCAATCTCACAGCGGGGCATGAGGGGACGGCGATAGAAGTATTTAAGGTTTGAGATGCTTATAAGCTGATACAAATTTTTAAGCCCGACAAGGTTTTTGGCAAGGATGATTATATGGTACCGCTTTGTTTCCTTGGAATTATAGTTATCCGGCGAATCCACAAGGTAGCCTTCGACGCCGTATATTATTTTAATATCGTTATCGCCCTTGGCGTGGAATGCCTCGGGGAACGCCTGAACACAGCCGTGGTCGGTGATGGCGAACGCGGGCATACCCCAGTCGATGGCGCGGTTGACAAGGTCTGTCGCGGTTACGACCGCGTCCATTGCGCTCAGCTTGGAGTGGGCGTGAAGCTCAACCCGCTTCACGGGCGCATTGTCGGGACGAAGCTTTACGGCGCGCTTTTCCATGCCGCGGACGGAGATATATTTTTCGCCGGTATATTTATCACAGGTGACAATGCCGCGAACCATAAGCGTTTTCGACTTTTTGATGAAGCCCTTCATATTATCCGATTCGCTCATGGGAACGGAAAAGCGGTACGAGGCGGAGCCTGTATCGTCGTGCATATAAAAGGTGATGATTGATTTGCCGATTTTCGGTATGTCCTTCGCATCGATAAAATGAACGGCGCCGTGAGTTATGCAGTAGGCGTTTTCTTCAACGGCGTCCGCTATATTTGTATCGGGGTCGCCTGAGAGCTCCTCCTTTTCGGCACGGAGAATGTTACGCGCCATAATTGTCAGCTCGGAGGAATATGAGTCGTATTCGCACTTTCCGTTTACGATAAGAGTCTGCGATTCGGAAAGAGCGTTGATTATTGCCTCCGCTTTATCGGAGGAGGCAAAGAATTTTACCGTTATTGAGCCGGTATTATCGGTGAGATAGAAAGAAATTATGTATTTATCGTTCTTTTCAAGGTGATGCGACGAAAGCGCAAAGGTATTTCCCTTTACGGTTACGCTGCCCGAACCTCGGTCGAGGCGGGAAAGCGGAGTCAGCTCCTTTATTGTAAAGCTCTTGCCGAGGATAGGCTCGTCATCTTCAATGACGGCTGCCGCGGCGCGGCGGGGAGGCGTGCCGTATATCGGTTCAAGCGACATATCGACCTCCATGGGGGAATCCACAAAAACCGCGGACACCTTTACATTGAGGCTTGCGGATACCTCCCGAGAGATACGCTCGTCGATTTTATCGTCCTTAAGATATTTGATGTTTCCGTGGCGGAGAAGGACAGAGAGCGAGGAGCCGCCGTACTCGTATTCGCAGGAGTCGAATATGGCTTTAAAAAAAGCGTTTTCGGCGCAGATTTTGTAAACGGCGTTTTTTGCCGCCATGATAATATCGCGATCAGAAGGCGAGGGGAGAATGTACCTGGGATTTATGGTAACGTGATCCGCCTTATAGCACTGCTTTATTTCAACGGCGCATTTTTCCATCGTCCGCGCGCTGACAACGGTTTTGTACTCAACGTCGAGAGTGAATGAGCGCGTGAGCTTATTGACCTTCATATTTGTCACAAGACCGTTTGCATCGTCGTTAGCTATATCTATTTTTTGAAATATATCTTTTATTGCAACGGGAGTCATAAAAAATCTCCTTATAAATTATCTATTTCCTTGAAAAGCTCGTCGGCGGCGGTTTCAATGGGAACCTTACGCAGTATTTCGCCTTTCTTGAAGATGAGAGCGCAGCCGTCGCCGCAAGCCATGCCGATATCGGCTTCCCTCGCTTCGCCGGGGCCGTTGACCGCACAGCCCATGACGGCGACATGTATATCCTTGTCCACCTTTTCGAGGCGGGAGGATATCTCTTCGGCAACGGGAATCATGTTTACTCTGCATCTGCCGCAGGTGGGGCAGGAGGTCATAGTCGCTCCGCTCCTGAGACCGAGAGCCTTAAGTATTTCAATGCCGGCTTTTACTTCGCGGACGGGGTCGGCAGTGAGGGACACGCGGAGTGTGTCGCCTATACCGTTTAAAAGGAGGGAGCCTATGCCGATGGCATTTTTTATTATGCCGCCGTACTCGGTGCCGGCTTCCGTAACGCCGAGATGGAGCGGATAGGGGATAAGCGAAGCTATTTTTGAATACGCCTCAAAGGTCATCGGAACGCTGCTCGCCTTAATGGAGACAGCTATGTCGTAAAAGCCGCAGTCCTCAAGAAGCTTTATATGACCGAGGGCGCTTTCGCAAAGGGCGTCGGGGGTCGGATGGGTATATTTTGCGAGAAGCTCCCTTTCGAGAGAGCCGCCGTTTACGCCTATCCTTATGGGAATACCCTTTTCGCCGCACTTATCCGCAACGGCCTTTACCTTATCGACAGAGCCGATATTGCCGGGATTGATGCGTATTTTGTCAACCCCGCCGTCGGCGCAGATAAGAGCCAATTTATAGTCAAAATGAATATCGGCAACAATCGGAACATCGGGAAGCCGAGACTTGATTTCGCGGATTGCGTTTGCCGCGCTCTCGTCCGGAACGGCAAGACGAACTATGTCGCATCCCGCCGAGACGAGGCTCTTTATCTGCTCCACTGTCGCGGAAACATCCCTCGTATCGGTATTGCACATCGACTGTACGCTTACGGGAGCGCCGCCGCCTATCGGTACGCCGCCTACATTTATCTGCCGTGATTTACGCATATGAATCGCCTCTTTTTATTTAATAATATCACTTTGCAATCGGAGCTGTCAAGTGTTTCATAGGGTTTGGATAAAGGAACGT
>CAZIBK010000107.1:0-5302 GCA_964537125.1 uncultured Oscillospiraceae bacterium | reverse complement strand
CACATCAAAAGTACCGATTCATGCGTCGGCAAAGATGAATCGGTACCCTTCTGCACAGCGGTTTTTATTTATTTCCGTATCCGTAATATGAATAGTTGTATTTTTTACTGTACCCCGACGGCAATATTGACGATGCAACAACATTATTGAATACAAAGCCTATAAGCTCTGCCTTTGACTGACCGAAATCCGCCGCAATATTTATAACATCATCAATGTTTGCGCTGTCCTGCCTTACGACAAGCACCGCCGCGTCAGCAACCTCTGTCATGATTACGGCGTCGGTAAAGAGCTGTGAAGGCGGAGTGTCTATAATAATATAGTCATATTTTTCGCGAAGCGCGTTAAGCACATCCGCAAGACCCCTTGCGGAAAGCACCTCGGATGAATTGTCTACCGAATTTAACCCGCCTATAAAATCAAATTCCGGATTTTCAAACTTTACAATCGCACTTCCGAGAGACGCTCTCTTTTCGATAACATCTATCATGGGAACCTTAATCTTGTCTTTTACGCCGAGAACAGTCGCCGCGGCAGGCTTTCTGAGGTCGCAGTCCAGCAATATTACTCGGTTTCCGTTCTGCGCCAGAGCAAGGGCAATATTTACGGTAACCGTAGTCTTGCCTTCATTTTCAAGCGCGCTTGAAACAAGAATCGTCTTGCTGCCGTGCTTTTTTGCGAAGCGCTCAATCTTCGTTCTCACGGATTTATATGTTTCGTTGAATACAAACCCCGTCTTCTTGTTTGTAATCAGCATCGGCTCTTTCTTTTCCGTGCTTTTTACCTGACCTGTAATGAGGTTCTTTTTCAGATTTATATCGACATGAGGCACCGAACCCAAATGCTTTATGTCAATTTGGCTTGTCAAATCATCGGGAGTGCGCACCGTGCGGCGGATAAAATACAAAACCACATAAAATGCAGCCACAATGACAATGCCCAAAAGCGCGCCTATCAGACCCATCTTTTTAAGATTGTTGTTTGCGTCGGGCTCAAGCGCAAGCTGCGGATTTTCAAGCACATCAAGACTGCCTGTCCTCACTGCCGTTTTAGACAGCTCAGGCAGATACTCGTTTACCGCCGAGGCTATGGCATAGGATTTCTGAGCATCGTCGGTCTTTATCTTGACCTCCATAATATTGGAGTTTTCCACCAGCTGAGAGGAAATATACTGCGACAAATCCTCATCAAGCCCCGTTTCGGCTTGCACCCTTTGAATAAGATCCCTGCTCTTTATCACATATGAATAGGTATTTGCCATATATTCTGCCACCATGAACTCATTCGTTGTCATAGAAGTAGTCGTTGTACTTCCGGTAGAGTTTATGACATAGCTTATCTTCGATGTATAATACGGAACATATGTTACAGCTGCCGCAATCACTCCCAAAAGCGCGCATATTATACCGCCGAGAACTATCAGCCTCCATTTCTGAAAAACATATCTGAGAAGCATCGTAATTTCAACGGTCTGTTCATTTTCTTCATTCATTGTTTTCTCAAATGTCATTTAAACGCCTCCAATCACAGTATTCAGTATAACGTTTTTTACCTTCAAAGTCAAGCAAAAGGAACGCCGGAAAATTTGATTTTTGCAAATTTAAAATTATCCACAAGATATTGTATTTAGGTATTGACAAGGACACAATATTTATATATAATAGTACTTGCTTAGGTTTGACACTTCCTCGCAGAGGAGTATATTAAATATATCTTATTCGTTTGGAGGAACAAAAAATGAAATTGGAGGAACAAAGTATGAAGGTTATTAAGAGAGACGGCACAACGGTTGATTTCGATCGTTCAAAAATCGTTGTTGCCATCACAAAAGCAAACAATGCCGTTGATGAACCTTTTCGTATCAGCGACGAGAAAATCGAGGAAATTGTATGCTATATAGAAGGCAAGCACCGCAAGAGGGTTCTTGTCGAAGACATACAGGATATGGTGGAAACCGAGCTCATGAAGGCAGGCAAATACGAGCTTGCCAAGGCGTATATCATATACCGCTATAACAGAGCTCTTATCCGTAAAGCAAACACCACCGACGACTCTATCCTCAGCCTTATTAAAAACAGCAATAAGGACGTAATGGAGGAAAATTCAAACAAGAATGCCGTCATGGCGGCAACTCAGCGCGACCTTATCGCAGGCGAGGTCTCAAAGGATCTTACAAAGCGCCTCCTCCTTCCCGAGTATATATCCAAAGCCCATGAAGAAGGAGCAATCCATTTCCACGACGCCGACTACTTCCTTCAGCCGATCTTTAACTGCTGCCTTATCAATATAGGCGATATGCTCGATAACGGCACGGTTATGAACGGCAAGCTTATCGAAAGCCCGAAGAGCTTCCAGGTTGCGTGTACCATTATGACTCAGATTATCGCCTCGGTTGCCTGCGGGCAGTACGGCGGGCAGAGCGTAGATGTATCGCATCTCGGCAAATACCTCCGCAAGAGCCGCGACAAATTCCGCCTGCAGCTCACGGAAGAATTCGGCAGCGAGCTTTCCGCCGATATGATTGAGGATATTGTCAATCAGCGCCTCGGCGATGAGCTCCGCAGCGGCGTTCAGACCATTCAGTATCAGATCAATACTCTTATGACGACCAACGGTCAATCTCCTTTCGTAACGCTTTTCTTGTATCTCAGACCCGATGATGAATATATCGAAGAAAACGCTATGATAATCGAAGAGATACTCCGTCAGCGCTACGAGGGCATCAAAAACGAGTGCGGCGTATATGTAACTCCCGCTTTCCCCAAGCTCATATATGTGCTTGACGAGCATAACTGTCTCAAAGGCGGCAAATACGACTACATAACCCGCCTTGCCGTAAAATGCTCCGCAAAGCGCCTCTATCCCGACTATATTTCCGCTAAGAAAATGCGCGAAAATTACGAAAACAATGTCTTCTCGCCAATGGGCTGCCGCTCCTTCCTCTCTCCTTGGAAGGACGAAAACGGCAACTACAAATTTGAAGGCCGCTTCAATCAGGGCGTTGTATCTATCAACCTTCCTCAAATCGGTATTCTTGCGAAGGGCGACGAAGAAAAGTTCTGGAAGCTTTTCGACGAAAGGCTCAATCTCTGCTATGAGGCTCTTATGTGCCGTCATATGGCTCTTGAAGGCACCATTTCCGACACAAGCCCCGTTCATTGGCAGTACGGCGCGATTGCCCGCCTCGAAAAGGGTGAAACAATCGATAAATATCTGCATGACGGCTACTCTACCATTTCTCTGGGCTATATCGGGCTCTATGAGGTGACAAAGCTCATGAAGGGCGTAAGCCATACGACCAAGGAAGGCAGCGAATTTGCTCTCAGGGTTATGAATCATATGCGTGAAGCGTGCGATAAATGGAAGAAGGAAACGGGGCTCGGCTTCGGTCTTTACGGAACTCCCGCCGAAAGCCTCTGCTACCGCTTTGCCCGCATTGACAAGGAACGCTTCGGCACCATTGAAGACGTCACGGACAAGGGCTATTACACCAATTCCTATCATGTCGATGTCCGCGAAAATATCGACGCCTTCTCAAAATTCAAATTTGAAAGCCAGTTCCAGAAGATTTCCTCCGGCGGAGCCATAAGCTATATTGAAATACCCAATATGCGCAACAACCTTCCCGCTCTTGAAACTCTTGTAAAATTCATTTATGATAATATACAGTATGCCGAATTTAATACAAAGAGCGATTATTGCCATGTCTGCGGCTTTGACGGAGAGATTATTATAAACGATGATCTTGAGTGGGAATGCCCCGTATGCGGCAACAAGGATCAGAGAAAGATGAACGTTACGCGCCGTACATGCGGCTATCTCGGTGAAAATTTCTGGAATGTCGGAAAGACAAAGGAAATAAAAGCGCGGGTTCTTCATCTGTAATAAAGCATGGCAGGGGCGCTGCTCTTAAAGCGCCCTTGCCTGCGTTTTTAAATAACATGGGAGGGCGTCTATGAATTACGCAAAAATCAAAAATTACGATATTGCCAACGGTCCCGGGGTTCGCGTTTCTCTTTTCGTTTCGGGCTGCACGCATCATTGCAAAAACTGCTTTAACCCCGAAACATGGGACTTTAATTACGGCGAACCCTTTGACGAAAAGGTTATGGATAAAATAATCGGGCTTCTTTCACCCGATTATATTTCAGGCTTTTCTCTTTTGGGAGGCGAACCCTTTGAACCGGAGAATCAAAAGGCTCTCGCCCCCTTTCTTCTCCGAATAAAGCAGACCTATCCCGATAAGGACGTCTGGTGCTATTCCGGTTATAACTTTGAATCCGATATGCTTACCGGCAAGTTGGGCGACGAAAATATCACAAACGAAATGCTTTCAAGCATTGATTATCTTGTGGACGGAGAATTTGTAGAAGCCCTCAAGGATCCGTCTCTTCGCTTCAAGGGCTCTTCAAATCAGCGGATAATCGACGTAAACCGCTCTCTCGCCGAAGACGAGCTTATCCGCTGGGACGAGGACAGCGTATAAAACAAACAAAGGAAGGAAAATGACAATGCAAGCAGAAATCAAAATTAAAAAACTTTCGGAAAACGCTATAATTCCGACATACGGTTCAAGCACCGCAGCAGGCGCCGACCTCTATGCCTGCCTTGATTCTCCCATAACAATTGAGCCGAACGAGACTAAGCTGATACCTACGGCTCTCGCAATGGAAATACTCCCCGGCTTTGCAGGTTTTATTTTTGCCAGAAGCGGTCTTGCTTCAAAGCGCAATCTGGCTCCGGCGAACAAGGTCGGCGTTATCGACTCCGACTACCGCGGAGAAATAATTGTTCCGCTTCATAATCACGGCTCGGAGCCGCAGACCGTTGACCACGGCGAACGCATAGCTCAGATTGTATTCCTCCCGTATCTCTCGGCAAAATTTATTGAACGCAAGCGCCTCTCATCAACAAAGCGCGGTTCGGGCGGCTTCGGTTCTACAGGAAGGAAATAAAATATGCTCACACACTACGTTTTATTTAAGTATAAGGAGGGCTTTTTTTCGGATGAAAAGCTCTCCGAAATGAAATCCGTTTTTGACAGGGTGTGCCGCGACGTTGACGGAGTCGAAGGCTACACAATCGATAAAAACGCCGTTTCCCGCGACTCTAATATGGACCTCATGGTGACAATGCTCCTTCGGGATGAAACCGCTCTCAGAGCCTATGTTTCCCATCCCGCCCATGTGGAAATTTCTCAGCGCTACGCCCCAAACATAGTCAAAATCTGCTCCTTTGACAAGGAATAAAAAAATGACAAGGAATAAAAAAAGAGCGTAAATCTTAAAGGTTTGCGCTCTTT
>CAZIBK010000106.1:0-5327 GCA_964537125.1 uncultured Oscillospiraceae bacterium | reverse complement strand
AAAAGAAGGATTATTTACAGAAAATTAGCCTCTGCGTACTCCAAAAGGTCTGTAACCGTTTCGGGATAAAACAATACCTCCGCACCGGCGCGCCGCGCCTCTGTCACAGTGCTCACCGCTTCTCCCTCCGGCAGACAAACGCGGTATGCCCCTGTGATGTTTAACATTTCCGAGATTTCGCCTGCCGTTATTTTGCCGCAGTCACCAAACAGCAAAATGTCTGCATGAGGCGACGCGCTTTCGGTTAATTCGGATGAAACCTTATTTAAACCGTCGCATATTACCGCCACTTCAACCCCGTTTGAAGATATGAGCGTTGAATTATCCGATAAAAGCGAATATTGAACCCCTTTCCCCGCGGTCGAAACAACCGCCAGCACAAGAGCGCAGCCGATTACCGCGCTGCCGAGAACATATGACGAAAGCTTCTCCGAAAAAATAAGAAGCAATACCGTCACGGCATAGCATATTACCGCAGCCGCTCCGAATTTATCTGTCTCAGCGCTTCCGAAGGGCAGTGACGCAAACAGATGCGCCACCGCGCAGACCGAGCCGAGGCACAGCTGACACACCGCACAGGTTATCAGCGATAATACGGGGATAAACGCCGTTGCCGCCATTATAAAGCACATATACAGCGTTACGGGGAAAATAAACGATATAATTATATTTGCAAAAACAGAATAAACCGACAGCGTTTTAAAATAAATCAGGATTATCGGCATTGTAAGCATCTGAGCCGAAATAGTAGTAACCACAGATTCGGCTATACCCTTTGGAAGGAAACGGAAGATCGCTTTTATTCTAAAGGAAAATATCTGCATCCCCAAAACGCTGAGATATGAAAGTATGAAGCCCATGTCAAACACTATATACGGATTAAAAAGCGCAAGCACCGCGGCCGAGAGAAAAAGCGATGTAAATCTGTCGTTTTGCCGTATGAATATGTCTGAAACTATAAACAACGTGTACATCATCGCCGCCCTGAGAGACGACGGTGTGCCTCCCGAAATTGCGGCAAAAAGGAATACCGCGCATACCGAAAGCGCCGCGCCGAGGCTTTTGTTGATGCGGCAAAGGAGGTTGTACACCGCCATCCCGATAATAGACACATGAAGCCCCGAAATACACGCTATATGCGCAATGCCCGATGATGAAAATTCTCCGTATCCCTTGCTTGAAATAAGCGACTTTTCCCCTGTCGTAAGCGCACGGAAAAGACCCTTCGCGTCCCCGTACAAGCTATCTGATGCCGACAGGAGATAATCTCTGATTTTCGAGATCATGCTCCACGGAAATCTGCCCTTCCTTATACCGAGCAGATCCCTGCAGCTTCCCGTCATAGGCGCGCCCTTCGCGAGAATATTGCGGCTTATGTCGTAGCTTTGGAAATCGGGGTAAACAAGCTTTGCGTTCATGGTGAGTATATCGCCGTATTTAATATTTGCATCGTCACATGAAACATAAATTTTAAAATTCCGATTAAACTCTCCGCCGCTGAATATAATATCGGTCGTCTTAAAATAAAACCTTTGCTTATTTCCCGCACTTGTCGGAAAGGAGGCAACTCTTCCCGTCATTCTGACCGTTTCCGAATCAAGGGCAGATATAATTTTTTCGTTTCGCGCCATTGTGTTTGCAGCCGAAAAGGTTCCGAGAAAAACAGCCAGCGATATGAAAATCAGGAGAAAATTATTTATCCTCTTAAAAACATTCAGTGCAATAAGCAGCGCGCAAACCGCAAACGCTGTCAGCAAGGTTACCGTTATATTAAAATACAGCTTTAACACAATAAACGCCAACGTAACCGCGCAAAAAGCCGCCAACGGTCTTGCTTTCAGAGCATTCGTAAACTTACTCAGCATTATCTCACACATATCACTGTAAAACTGTTTTTGGGAAATGTATGCGTTATGACAGACCCGCTGAAATTTATTTCCGCCTTTCGCGGCGAAACCTTGCACGGCTCCTCAAAGGAGTTTTCATCCGTCTTTTCACCGGTAAGCACCTCCGCTTCGGCTGAGGTTATATTTATATTTGTATCGATTTCAGCCTCATATGCCTCCTCCAAAAGGTTGACGGCCTTTATTACTACGGTGCCGTCCTTCTCTTTTGAGGATGATATGTATATCGGCTCGATTACCGTGCTGTTTTCAAAAACGTCGTGTATCCTCTTTCCGTCTATATAACATTCTGTCCGATTTCCCTTCACAGCAAGCTTCAGCGAATACTCCCTCCCCTTTTCAACGCTCATCGGTTCATGGGCAAGTACGGATTCGCGGTTTGAAATATGCGAGCAAACTACGCTGTCCTGATTCTGCCATCCGCCAATCTCCCAGCGGTAATAAATGCTTTCACTGACGCCGAATTTCACGGTAAAGCCTCTTATTCCTTCCGTTTCCTTCGCCTTAAATTCAAGTGTAAAGTCTTTTCGCTTGCCGCACTTTAACGGTATGCCGCAAACGCCGTCCGCCTCGTATTTCTCCCCTGTTGCAGCTGTTTCTCCGTCTATTTTAATATCATAAAAATCCGCCCTTGTATGTACGGATTCGAGGAAAATTTCACCGCATATTCCCTCATTTTTTATAACGGGCGCTTTTTCGCTTTCGACAACAGCCTCTATTTCCGTTTCGCCCTGATTTGTCATAAACATCTTCTGCACATAATAGTTTGCCGCAGCGTACACCCTTTCACTGTCAAACCATATCATATCGGGCTTCCAGTTCACATAATCGGCATTTGCAAGGAGCGGCGCATAGCAAGCGAGCGCCACCGCTCCGCTTTTTTCAAGGGAGGTCATGTAGCTTGCCTCCGCAAGAGCGTTGTATAAGGTATTGCCCCAAGAGGCATATTCGCCCAAAAACACCTTAGGACCTTTTTTATCGTAGGAAAAATACCTCCTGTTGTTCGCAATCATCCATTCGGGCGAAACATAGTAATGCTCGTCAACCATATCGCTGTTGTTTTCCCTCGCGCATTTCCAACCCTTTTCAAACTCTCCCCCGCACGGGAACGGGCCTGACGAGCCGATTATTTTTATATCGGGGTACTTTTCCTTTACGGCTTTATGAAAATAGGGATATCTTTCAAGGAATCCGTCCCCCACCTCTTCGTTGCCAATTGCAATATATTCAAGCCCAAAGGGTTCCTCATGCCCCATTGAGGCTCTTAAAGCGCCGTATTTTGTATCTGTATCGCCGTTTGCAAACTCAATAAGGTCAAGCGCGTCATCAATCCACGGCTGAAGCTCATCGATTGGCGCCGCCTGCCCGCTATGAGGGTTATACGCCGCGGGAAGCACAGGCAAGGGCTTTGCTCCGATATCCTCACAAAACAGGAAATATTCGTAATACCCAAGCCCCAAAGTCTGATTATAGCCCCAGTTACTGCGCCTTGCCGGGCGTTCGGAAATGTCGCCGAGGGTATTTTTCCATCTGTAGAGCGAATTTCTCGCATGAGGATCCAAATCGCCGTCATGCACAAGGCAGCCTCCCGGGAAGCGCATAAATTTAGGCTTCATATCCGCCAAAAGTGATGCGATATCGCTTCTCATGCCGTTTTTTCTGCACTTAAAGGTTTTTTCGGGGAAAAGCGATATATCGTCGAGATATACTCTCCCCCTTCCGTTTGTAACAATATTTAAATGGCACAGCCCGTCACTCTCCGCAATAATGCTGCCCTCGTATTTCTCCCAATCGGCGCTTCTTATCTTAAAGCTCGCTGTGCCTGCCCTTGCGCCCGTTTTTGCGTCGGTCAAAAACAGCTCCGTGTTTTCGGAAAAAAGCCTTGTTCGGCGCGCGTAAAGCGAAAAATTGTATTTCTCGCCCTTTTTTATCGACATACCCTTGTTAAAGCCGAGGTTTTTCACGCCGGCTTCTCCGTTCCTTATATCGATAAAAAGATAGTGCGTATTGCTTCTGTTTAGCGGATACTCGCTCTCGACCGATATTTCAAAATCTCCGCCGCCCGTTTTCTCCCAAGCGGTAAGATGCGTATATTCGGAATTATCCGTCCTGTCAAATTCAAAGGAACGGTTCCGCACCATTTCCGCGTACAGACCGCCGTCGGCAGCATGGTTGATATCCTCAAAAAATATTCCGAACAAATCCCCCAACGGATGAAGCTCCTTTTCCGGAAAAAGCGTGATTTTATTCATGGCTTGCCCTCCTAAAAAACAACGGGGAAAGATAGCCCCGTTGTTTTTGTATTGCTTATTCTACCTCAATAAGCTCAAAGCTTTGCGTTCCTTCCGCGCCGAGCTCGTCCTGGCACACCGTTCCGTCGCTCTTTACCGTGCAGTAAAGAAGAGAGTGCTGCGGCACAATCTTAAAGGTTGTCCGATTTTCGTCAAACTCAAACGCGAATTTCTGATTTGCCCCGCTGTTGGACGTATATACAAGGAACGACGATCCCGGATTTGAATTGTTCCCGCTCACATCCATGCTGTATCCGGTCGCGTTATTGCGGATTTTATACACGCCCGCATCTTCGTCAAGAACTCTTATAGTCCATACCTGAAGGGGCTTTTCCGAATCATATTCCGCCGCCTCAAGAACCGCGCCGTTATTTTCCGCCGTCGGCACAAGCGCCTTGTCCGTTCCCGAAACCTTTATAACATAATTCTTCGGCACTGCGTTCTGTCCGTCAAAAAGAGCCTGAACATCAAAAATCTGTCTGTCGGCTTTTGAATCGCTCTTCTCGCACTGAGCCGCGAGACGGTTCTGAAGCGTAAGATAAAGCTCTGAATTTGCGTTCTTTATATAATATCCGCCGTCGGGAGCGCTTTCAAAAATCCACTTCTGATTTTTTGCCTCCGAATATGCGTACTGTATAAGTGTTCTGTCCTTATCCGTGCTGCCGTTCGGAACGTCAAGGTTTTTTGAGCTGTATTTATTTATAATTTCATACGTTCCGTCGCCCGATGCAAGGAGCAGCCATATTTCATCCGAAAGCCCCGTCCAGTAATTTGAAACTCTTATCTGCTCATTATTTTCCTTTGACATATTCACTGAAAATCCCGTAGAGGAATTTCTGAGCGTTATCTTATAATACTTGCCGTTTTCGAGCTGAATATCGCCGTCGGCGGCGAAAGCGCAGACGCATATTCCGAATATCATTGCAAAAGCCAAAACAATACTTAAAACTCTTTTCATATCAAATCCCTCTTTCTGTGAATTTTCACAAATATATTATACCGTTTCTCTCTTTTTTTGTCAACCTCATAATTCATACAAGTCAGTCTCAATTCTGCGTTGTCAGTCAATAGATATGACCCGTAAAAGCAAGGGCTGAGGAGGCGATTTTTAAAAACCGCCTCCTCAGCCCCT
>CAZIBK010000105.1:0-5330 GCA_964537125.1 uncultured Oscillospiraceae bacterium | reverse complement strand
TTTTTGAGAGAAAGTAAGGCACTCTACGATAACCTCTACCCAAGCCGCATCATCGTCGGCACAGATATGGATGACGAGCGCCTTACGGAGGCTGCTCACACATTTGCCGGACTGCTGCAAGAAAGTGCGATTAAAGAAAATATCGATACGCTGTTCATGGGCTTCACGGAGGCGGAAGCTGTAAAGCTGTTCGCCAATACTTACTTGGCGCTGCGTGTGGCATATTTTAACGAACTTGATACCTATGCGGAAAGCAAAGGCTTGGACACTCGGGCAATTATCGGCGGCGTATGCTTAGATCCGCGTATCGGCACACACTACAACAATCCGAGCTTCGGATACGGAGGATATTGCCTGCCGAAGGATACGAAACAACTCCTCGCAAACTACGCCGATGTGCCGGAGAATTTAATTCAGGCAATCGTTGAGAGCAATCGAACCAGAAAAGACTTCGTTGCGGACAGAGTGCTTAAGATGGCGGGGTACTACGATTATTATAATCGCGGTGATTATAGGGCGAATGACGAGAAAAGCTGTGTGATCGGAGTTTATCGGCTCGCAATGAAGAGCAATAGCGACAATTTCAGGCAAAGCTCCATTCAGGGCGTTATGAAGAGAATCAAAGCGAAGGGCGCCACAGTGATTGTTTACGAGCCGACCTTGGAGGACGGAAGCACGTTCTTCGGAAGCAAGGTGGTAAATGATTTGGCTGAGTTTAAGAAACAGTCACAGGCGATTATCGCCAACAGGTATGATGAGTGTCTGGATGACGTGAAGGACAAGGTTTACACGAGGGATTTGTTCGGCAGGGACTGAAAATAACATACACTAAATTGGTGTGAACGAAAAGGGAAGAGTTATGAAAGTGTGTTTGGTTGGTTCAAGCGGCGGACACTTAACCCATCTGTATATGTTAAAGCCGTTTTGGAACAATAAAGAAAGGTTTTGGGTAACATTTGACAAGGAAGATGCTCGTTCTCTTCTTGCGGGAGAGAAAATGTACACCTGTTATTATCCGAGTAATCGCAGCATTAAGGCGTTGATTATAAACACTGTAAAAGCATTGAAAATCATTCCGAAGGAAAGACCGGATCTTATAATATCTTCCGGCGCGGCTCCTGCCATTCCGTTTTTCTATATAGGTAAGCTGTTCGGGGCAAAAACGATCTACATAGAGGTATTTGACAGAATCAATTCTCCGACAATAGCCGGAAAGCTGTGTTATCCGGTGACGGATAAGTTTATTGTGCAGTGGGAAGAGATGAAAAAGGTGTATCCCAAGGCGGTTGTATTGGGAAGCATATTTTAGGCAAAGGTGTTGAGGAAATGATTTTTGTTACGGTAGGCACCCATGAGCAGCCGTTCAATCGGCTGATTAAGTGCATGGACGGCTTAAAGAAGAGCGGCGCGATCACGGAGGACGTTATTATTCAGACGGGATACAGCACATATGAACCGAAGTACTGCAAGTGGGAGAAAATGTTCTCTTATCAGGAAATGATAAAGCTGGTGACAGAGGCTCGGATTGTGATTACGCACGGAGGTCCGTCAAGCTTTATCATGCCGCTGCAAATCGGT
Organism: uncultured Oscillospiraceae bacterium; assembly: GCA_964537125.1. Taxonomy (GTDB): domain Bacteria; phylum Bacillota; class Clostridia; order UMGS1883; family UMGS1883; genus CAZIBK01. Next base: position 3,752 of record CAZIBK010000105.1, on the reverse strand, counting down.
AAACACCCTATTGTTGTTCCCCGCAGGCATGAGTTTAACGAGCATGTGAATGATCATCAAGTGAAGTTTGTAAAGACTGTGGCGGATCGGGCGGGGAATATTGTTCCGGTGTACGAGATTGAGGAGCTTGGGGAGAAGATTAAGGATTACGATAGAATTGTTGCATCCATGCCGAGCGGGCTGAAAAGCAATAATGCCGAGTTTTGCAGAAAGCTGGATGAAATTGTTTCGGAGATGAATGTGAAGCGGTCGTAAATACGCGCCCGCATAAGATAGATTTCGGGGGAAAGCAAATGGCTAATGTAGGCATACTTTCGATGCAGCGCATTATAAACTACGGCTCGTTTTTGCAGGCATACGGGTTAAAGGCAATGCTTGAGGATTTAGGGCATACCGTGCAGTTTGTTGATTATCACATAGGAGAGCCTTTGGTGCGCGATGACAGGAATAGGCAGAAAGCCGGACTTATCGGGAAAATAGCTAAGGGCTTTGATGCGTTGGGCTATGATGCTCCATTGGCGCAAAAGATACAATTCATCAAATACAAGAAAGAGTTTGCGGAAAAGTATCATGGCATCCTCGGTTTAACAAAAGAGCCTAATTATACGCCGGAAACGGACGTGCTGGTAATCGGCAGCGATGAGGTTTTTAACTGTGTGCAAAAGAATGTAAACGTGGGATACTCTCCGGAGCTTTTCGGTCAAAACAGCAAGGCGAAAAAGACAATTACCTATGCGGCGTCTTTTGGAAACACGACGTCGGAAAAATTGAAGCAATACGGGAAAGCGGAAGAAATCGGAGGATTGTTAAGAAAACTCGACTCGATTTCCGTAAGGGATGAGAATACGGCGGTAACGGTCAAGGCTTTGTCGGGGAAAGAGGTTGTATATAATCTTGATCCGGTGCTTGCATACGACTTCATCGGCAAGTGCAAGCGGATACCTAAAATAAAACCGACCGAAAAATATCTGATACTTTATGCGTATTCGGGGAGGATTTCAAGAGATGAGGCGGAGTGGATTTCCGCCTACGCAAAAAAGAAAGGCTTGAAGGTCTATGCAATAGGCGGGGTACAGAAGTGTGCGGATCGTTACATAGACTGCTCCCCGTTTGAAGTTTTTTCGTATTTTTTAAATGCCGAAGAGATTATTACGGATACATTTCACGGAACGATTTTTTCGGTGATAACAAAACGCAATTTTGCAGCAATTGTTCGCAGGAGCGAGGGCGCATCCTACGGAAACGAGGAGAAGCTGACAGACCTGCTAAAGAGACTGGGGCTTGAAAGCAGGGCTGTTTACAATATTGAAGATTGCTTTGCGACATCGGAAACAGACATCGATTATGAAAAAGTGCAAGCTGTTTTGGAAGAAGAGAGAGCAAAAGCTCAATTATATCTAAAGGAATATGTAAGATGAGAGATACTGTTGCCGCAATAGGGAATGATTGCGTCGGCTGCAGAAGCTGTGAGCAGTCATGCCCCAAAAAATGTATATCAATGAAAGAGGATACGGAGGGCTTTCTCTATCCGAGCATACAGTATGGCAAGTGCGTACAATGCGGAGTATGTTTGAAAAAATGCCCGGTCGGCAAACCGTATCGGAATGAACGCGATCCGTTGAAAGCCTATGCCTTCAAAGAAAAGGACAGCGGGAGATTGTTTAATTCGGCATCGGGCGGAGTTTCCGATGCGGCGGTAGGAGCGATCCTTGAAAGAGGCGGCGCGGCATACGGGGCAGCTTACGATGATGAGTTGACGGTAAAGCACATTGAAGCAATCGATGAGGACGGACGGCGAAGGCTGCAATCTTCCAAATACGTCCAGTCTGATTTAAATGACTGCTATACAAGAGTAAAAAAGCAATTGGAAATCGGCAGACTCGTTCTCTTTACCGGAACGCCGTGCCAGGTTGCGGGGCTTTATGCGTATTTGGGAGAGGAACATGAAAATCTCTATACTATTGACTTGATTTGCCACGGAGTTCCTTCGCCTAAGTTTTTCAAAAAATATCTCGAATGGCAGGGCAAGCAGATGGGCGGAAGAGTGATATATTACAACTTCCGCTCAAAAGAAAAAAGAGGATGGGGAACGCAGTATCTGATAAAGACAAGGACAAAGGCAAAGACAAAGACGCTTTCTCTTGATAGATACGGAAAGCACTTTATGGCAGGCGATTGCTATAGGGAAAGCTGTTATCAATGCGGGTACGCAAACATTCATCATCCTGCCGATATAACGGCAGGCGATTTTTGGGGCGTTGAACAGCGCTATCCGGAGTTTGCTTCAAGGTTGGGGGTATCGGCAATATTGATAAACAGTAAAAAGGGCGAACTGCTTCTGGAAATGATAAGGGATTATGCTGAGATAATTGAAATTTCTATAGAAGACGCCTTGATAAAACAGGGCAACCTGAAACATCCTACATTGAGAGCCAAGGCGCGCGATGAAGTGTACCGCGAGATAGACACGGATCAATTTATTGATAATTTGAAGGTGGGGCTGCAAACCAAGGAAAGGGTAAAAGCATTGCTCCCGGCGGCTGCTGTAAGACTGATTAAGCGCGGTTTAAAAAAATAGGATGAAATTGATAATGAACATTCGTCCGTGAAAGGGTAGGATGAATTATGAACGAGTCCGAAGAAAAAAATAAAATTAAAGTTCTTACAGCTGCAAGCAAGCTGGATATAACCGGAATCAGTACGGTAATTATGAATTACTGCTCCCACATGGATCCTTCAAGGTTTGAAATAATAATTGCGGCGGGAGAACCGATTTCCGATATTTACAGAGAAAAGTGCAAATGTCTCGGAATCAAGCTGTACGAGCTCCCCGATCGTTGGAAGGCGAGCGGGTCTTATTATAAAAAATTGAATGGTATTATTAAAGAAACGCGCCCGGATATCCTGCATGTACACGGTAACAGCGCAACAATGTCGATAGAGTTATTTTTGGCTTGGCTGCATGGGATAAAGGTTCGTATTCCGCATGCTCATAATACGACTTGTACAGGTATGCGCCTCCATAAAATGCTGTTTCCCGTTTTTTCGCGGCTGTATACACAGGCATTTGCTTGCGGGAATAAAGCGGGAGAGTGGCTGTATAAGGGTAAGCCCTTCTATATTATACCGAATGGGTTTGATACGGAAAGGTTTAAATTCAATCAAAGGTCAAGGGATAAAATCCGCAGTAAGCTGAATTTGGCGGAAGCCTTTATTATAGGGCATATCGGAAGATTTAATCCGCAGAAGAATCAGCCGTTTTTGATAAGCATATTTGAACGGTATGCATCGGAGCATGAAGATGCGGTTTTGCTTTTGACAGGGACGGGACCCGACTTTGAAAAGACAAAGAATATAGTTGATAAAAGCCCTTATAAAGATAAAATTATATTATACGGAGAAACAGATGCGCCGGAGGATTTGTATTCCGCGATGGATGTATTTGTCCTTCCGTCAAGATATGAAGGATTACCGGTGGTTTTGGTTGAAGCTGAGTGCAGCGGGCTATATTGCATAATTTCGGACACTGTTACAGACGAGATGAATATTGGCGATCATATTACCTCATTATCACTTGATGATGATTTAAAAAAATGGTGCGAGGCAATTGAATCCGTTCCCGTAACAGACCGTGCCGCATTTTATGAAGACAACACAGAGGCAATACATAAATACGATATTGCCGCTAATGCTGTTCGGTTGGAAGAGCTGTATACTGATTTTGTTGAAGGTAAAGGAAGGCAGAGGGATGC
>CAZIBK010000104.1:0-5334 GCA_964537125.1 uncultured Oscillospiraceae bacterium | reverse complement strand
AAACTCGTATCGGCAACGGTTGCGTTTTTCATGCTTGTGTCCGTTTTTATGTCATTCCCTGTAATGACAAGCGCCGCAAGTATGTCTGATCACGACTTTTTTGCCAAATTCAATTACGCTGCATTTCCCGGTCTTTCCGAGGTGCGCGCGCTTGCCTCCGCAGGCGACTACGACGGCGCAAAGGCGGCGCTTCTTACCTATTTTAAAGAGCGTCACGCGGAGGGCGGCATAACAGGCTTCGGCGTGAGCGAAGCGGATGAAAACTACTCCATGGCGGTACTCCCCATGAGGAACATCCTCACCGGACCCTACGAATTTGATATGTGGGCTGCGGAATTTACCGTCACAAGCTCGGATTACGCTGTCTATGAGGCGGACGTTACCGACCGCGTGGCTCACGAGCTTGACAACGGCGCGGTTTCCTTCATGCTTTTTGCGGGCGATAAGCAGCAGTACCCCGTATATGTAAAATCGAAGGAAGCTGGAGACGACGTTGCGCCCAAGCTTGAAATCACTTACGACATTGACGGAACCGAAAACACCGTTACGGTCATTGCAAACAACGACACATACATAAGCTCCGGCAATACCGAAACATCCTACGGCTCCGAAACCGTGCTCAATATAAAGGAGGACGGCTCAGGCTCAGATCCTACAGGCTCCAATACAAGGCGAACATATATAAACTTTCCCATCACAGAGGCCGCGAACTCCACTGTCGTTTCGGCAAAGCTCATATTAAACGCCGCCTACGCCTCCGACTGCACAACAGGCGATAAGGATGTGCTTGTCATCAGTATCGGCGACACGGTCTGGAGCGAGGATTCCCTCACTTGGGCAGGCACACGCGGCAGCATATATTCCTATCAGGACGCCCTTGTTCCCACATGGGGCGCAAACGCTCCCAATGCCGACAGTGAATATCACAATGTAACAAGCCGCTTTTGGTTCGGCAAGCCCATGGCTTACGAATATCTTTCCTATCTTGAGGATCCGGAAGCGTATAACGAGTCCCATCCGTACGCGGATGTTTACCCCGGCGAGGAATTCGGACCCAAGCTCGTTGACCTTATGGATGCGTTTGCGACGCAGATGAGCTACGGCTACACCCGTACGCTTGAAACAGGCGAGCGTCTCAACCGCTGGGTTGACATAGTCGACGCGTTTCTTGAAACGGACGTGTTCGATGATCGGCTTGACGAGTTCTGCAACATCATCTCCTTTATGTGGGGCGACTGCAGCTACCTCAATTCCCTTTCCATATCCGACGGCAGCGCTTGGTGGAGCAACTGGAGAATAGTTGCAAATGCCGGCTTCTTCAAGGCTGTTGAATACTTCCCCGAATTTCTGACTCATTCCGCATGGCGCGACAAGGTTGAGTACAATGTTGAATACACGCTTGACCTTCTCTATAACGACGATTTTTCATTTACCGAGGCAGGGCCCTCGTATGCGGCTTGGTGCGCTAAGCTCTTCGGCGACTGCGTGAGAGCGGCTGCCATGAGCGGCAATCCCATGAGCGCCACCACCGTCGAGAAGATAAAGTATGCGGCGAGAAACGCTCTCGAAAGCTACTATCCCAACGGCTACGATACAAATATCGGCGATTCCAATTACCGCGACCAAATGTCCTATTTTGAAATGCTTGACGAGGCGTTTAACTACAGCGACGCCGTCATCCATTCCTATGCAACAGGCTCCGACAAGGGCGCGGAATATCTCACGCACTACTATTCGGATTCAAACAGCGCATATATGAGAAACAGCTGGGATCCCGACGAGGCTGTATATATCAACTTCACAAACAACCCCAACGACGGGCATTACCATCCCGACTCAAATCAGGTTCTGCTCTATGCCTACGGTCAGCCCCTTCTTGTTGACAGCGGACGTTACAGCTATTCCTCTACCAACTCCATATACAATACGCTCAGAACGGCGGCTTCCCACAATACAATAGAGGCGGACGGTCTTACCCTCGGCGCCCACAGCTCGGCGGCGTCTGCCGGCAGTCTGCTCTACACCGCGTCGAACGATACCTTTGACTTTACCGCCTCCGAGCAGCACGGCTATTCGGGCGTAAGTCATACGAGGAACGTGTTCTTTGCCCGCGAGGGCTTTGCAATCGTGACCGATTATGTATCGGGTTCCGCTTCCCGTAAATACAGCCAAAACTGGCACTTCCTTCCCTCCTCCAACGCGGAGGCGGACGGAAACACCGTCACGACCGACTTTTATCGGAAGCCAAACGTAACCCTTGCCGCAGCCTCCGCAGACAGCACCGATGTTCTTGACGGATACCACAGCGCGGACTACGGTCTCGTTGCCGCAAGCAATTACGCATCCTTCTCAAAAACGGGCGCTACCGTCAAGTTCGATACGCTTATCTATCCCACCCGCACGGGCGAGAGCGTTGACGCTTCGGCAGCCGACCTTGCTCCCTCCGACAGCTCTAAGGCGGCAGTCGAGCTTTCGGTTGACGGCGAAACGGCATATTACTATGTAAAAAATACCGATTCCTCCGACGGAGTTTTCGGGCCGTATACCGCCGATGCAAAAATGGCTTACGTTTCCGACACTCAATATATGCTCACGGACGGCAAATCCATATCCGGCATTATTGAAGCTCCGAACACAATATCCTCTATTGCCGTCACCTGCGAAGACGGCGCTGTCACCATTAACGGTCAGGATCTTATCCCCTCGACCGATAAGACGGCGGCAATAGCAATTTACGCGCCGAACGCCTCCTCCGTCACCCTTAACGGACAGAGCGTCTCCTTTGCCGCAGATGGAGATTTCATCTATGCGGCAGCCTCAAACGCTCCCGAAACAGTGACCGTAACCGAAAAGGTGTACCCCGATAAGGACGGTTTCTGTTCCTATGATTCTTCAACAGGCAACGAAGGACCGAGTAATCCAACAATTATTCAGGCAGCTCTTTCAAGCTGGAACGACAGAAATGCCTATATGGCATACGACCTTTCCGATTTTAAAGACTATGAAATCACAAATGCAACTCTTAATATGAAGATGTATGAAAATTCTTCTGCGGGGAATATGCACTTTTACTACCTTGATTACGGCACATGGACGAGATCCGATTTGCAATTCGTCTTAGATTCCTCTAAAATGCCTTCTCACGGCACAAGCAGCGGCGCGGGTTTCACAGGCTATTCATATCACTGGAGCGGAAGCGCTGCCAATGTTGCCAATGGCAGTTGGGCAACCTTCAACACGAATCTTATAAGTTATCTTGCAAACGTCGGAAATTATAAGTTTACATGGGCTATGCTTTCCGATTCGGGCTCTGCCAAGTTCTATGCTTTAGCCGCCGATGAAGCAGACCGCCCCTATCTTGAAATAACATACACGAAGACTATCGGCGAAGCAAAGCCCGACCCCTCCGTTACCGTCAACAAATACGCCGACGGCGTTCTTAAATCCTCCTCCGAGGTTACCGCGCCTCTCGGCAGCACATACCTCTATGAGGGCGATTATAAGACAACGGACGGCGGCGTGACCTACTACATAAACGCCGGCAAATCCACCCTCAGCACAATAGTCAAAGAGGACGGCAACGTGCTTGACGTCTACTACGAGAGCGAAAACACCGTTACGGTAACATTTACCGCGGACGGCGCGGAAATAGCGAGTCCTGTCCCGATATCGGTTTCGCCGAACGTGACAAGCTATTCCTATGCGGCTCCCGAAAATATCACCTTTGACGGGCAGCTCTACATCCTCGACACCGCGTCGTCAAACCTTTCCTGCAACCCGCAGATTTCCTCCTCGATTGAAGCTGTTTATCTGAGAGCTGTCGATATAACCGTAAGCTTCACCTACGGCGGAGCGCCTATCCGCAGCGACTTTATTGCTCAGGCGGCTTCAGGCTCCGTTTACACATACTCGCCCAAGACTACCGTTGTGACAAGCGACGGCGTATATGAGCTTGACGAAACAGCCTCCTCGCTCTCCTGCACGGTTTCCGACGGGGCAGTCCTTGAAGCGGTTTACAACAAGGCATACGATTTCACGGGCGAAAACCTCGTCGCAGACGGCGGCTTTGAAGACGCGAGCGGCAATTTCTCGTGGGGCGATTGGCTCAGCCCCAACGGTTCAAACGGCAAATTTGCCGACAAGTGCGAGGATTGGTTCTATAAGGTAAACGCCGATACAAACGAGGCGGCGCTTTACATGAGCGGCAGCATAACAGCCTCCGACTACGCCCTCGGCACACGCTGGAGCGATGGCGCTAACGGTCTGTGTTCGCTTGCAAGCTTCATCCCCGTAGAGAAGGGCAAGACATATTTTGTCGGCTATAATTACAAGCATACGAGCGGCGCGGGCATCACCTACATTGTGACTTCCTTTGTAACGGACAATACAAGCTTCAACGACGGCAGCTTGATACTTACTCCCGATAACGCCACTACAGTGTGGAATTACACCTCAGCCCTCTTCACACCCGAGGAGGACGGATATGTTTACTTCCACTTCCGCTGGCTCGGCGATGACCAAAACACCGGCAACGGTCCCTACTGGTATTTTGACGATTTTGCAGTAGCGGAAGCATCGGAATATTCTTCCGTAGATGTAACGCTTGACGGCAAAACAGTTCATACCGACGGCTCTATCTCCCTCGGCGATAACTCCTCTCTTCCCGAGGATGTTGCCGGCTACTACGTTGAAAATACCTCCGGCAGCCATTCCTTTGTCCGTGCGGGCGATTTAGCCGTTGAGGGCGGAGAAATGATACTCACCGTACCGGTCAATGTTTCCATGGTTACAGGCGCGCAGGTGCGCTACGGCGGCGGCGTTGACGCCGATAATAAGATTACCTCCGGCAGCGGAATCCGCTTCATCGCGCAGGTTGACCGCAGCTCGCTTCCCGCTCAGGACATTATTTCGGGCTACGGTATAGAAGTCACGGCAGATGGCTCCGACGCGGTTGCCGACATTCCGGCGGAAACCTATCAGGATGAAGACGGACTGATTTTCACGGCGGCTGTCACAAATCTTTCGATATCCAACTATAACCGCACCTTTACAGCGCGTCCGTATGTAATAGCCTCCTATTCCGACGGCACGCAGGAGAAGATATATTCCTCCGATTCGGTTTCCCGCAGCATTTATCAGGTATCGGCAGGTCTGCTGAAGGGCGCCTCGGGAAGCACTTTTACGGCTGACAGCCCGATTTACCAAGTGCTGAACGCGTATGTAAACACGGTCGGCATACGCCTCACGCTTACCTCCGACGGAACATTCTCTGTGCGCGATTCCGGCTCCGGAGCATATACCGGCGATATTCTCTTTGACGTCTCCTCGACTGAC
>CAZIBK010000103.1:0-5381 GCA_964537125.1 uncultured Oscillospiraceae bacterium | reverse complement strand
TCGGGTATGATGAAAACGGCGGAGGTATATTAAATCCGAACGCAAAATGGCATATTATACCGTAAGCGGAAACGCTTGCGGGGGCGGAGCCTTTGTCCGTGCGAAAAAAATGCGCTCCGCTCCTTACTTTCTGTTGACTTGCAGGGGGTAAATGGTATAGAATATATGCGTTTGGAAGTGATATTTTTGGCAAACGCATATATCGTAGTTGTGATAGGAATACTGTGTGCCAAGGCAGTGGGATTCATGAGGGATATTGTCTTCGGCGCGCATTTCGGCACAAGCGGCGACGCGGATATTTATTTTCAGGTATTCGGCATTGCAAGCCTTGTTTTTACGGCGGTGGGCTCGGCGCTTTCGACCCTTATCATCAAGAATGTGAACAAAACAAAATACTCCTCGCCATCGCTGCAGAGGGCGTATGCCTCGTATTTCATCAGGCATATATCCGTTTTGATAATCGGGGTAACCGTTCTGATGTATATTTTTGCGCGCCCGATTGTCAGGCTCCTTCTCCCCGGAATTGATGAGGAGGGGACGCTTCTCGGCGTGAAGCTTATGTATATAATGCTGCCGTCCTTCCTTTTTATTGCGGTGGCGTATATGATGAGCGGTCTTCTTCAGAATAAAAGGGTGTTTTTTATTCCGTCTGTAATGAGCCTTCCGTATAACGTGATTGCCATCGCGGCGCTGCTTATGGGTGTGGACGACATTGTCAAGATAAGCTGCATCACGACACTGGGATGGTTTTTGCATATCGTTATACTGGCTCCGTCCTTCTATAAAAAGGGGTATCGCTTTTTTGAGCGAACAGGCTCCCTTGAAAGGGAGAGCGAGGTAAAAAACACTCTCGAAGCGATTTTTATATTTGTTTCGGGCATGATGTTTCAGCTGTGCTTTATCATTGATAAAATGTGCGTCAGCTACGAGGAGGGCATGGTGTCTTCCGTTACCTATGCCAGCAACCTCTTTATAACAGTGTCGGGTGTTTTTGTGGTGGCAATGTCCAGCGTGGTGTTCCCCGCGATAAGCCAGAACTTTGAACACGGCGAGATGAAGTATGTCCGTGAGCTTCTGAGGTATATAATTAAAATAATGATGTCGATATTTGTTTTTTATCTCATAGGCGCGGTTTTCTTCGGAGAGGATGTAATATCGCTTCTCTATGAGCGGGGGAACTTCACTCACGAGGCGACGGTGTCCGTCGCGGCGGCTTTTTCGATATACAGCTTCGGCATATTCGGCTATCTGGCGCAGAACCTTCTGAACAAGGTGCTCTATATTGCGGGAAGGTACAAAATGACGGTGATCGGCACTGTTGTTACCGTAGTTCTTAAGATACTGCTCGATACGTTTGTTGTACCCAAAGCCGGTCCCAATGCCGCGGCGTTCACGACAACGGTTCTCCTGACGCTTTACGCGGTGTATGTGGCTGCGGCTTTGCGCGGTGTGATAGGTCATTATCTGACGAAAAACCTTGCCCTGACCGCGGGAAAAATCCTTCTGTCGGCGGCGGCGAGCGTTGCGGCGCTTCTTTTGTACAGGGCGTTTGCGCCCGCGCTTCCGCTTCCGGAAAAGCTTCTGTTCATACCCGAGGCGCTTGTCGCCCTTGCGGTGTATACCCTTTGTATGTGGGCAAGCGGCGTTGTGCGCGACCTTCTTTCGACGCCCATTTCCAAAGCAAATGGGTGATTATTTACAGAAAAATCCCTTTCGAGCGAGCTTTTTTTGTTTAAATTACTAATTGAAACTTTTATTTTAAAGGATATAATTATATCATTGAAATCCGAAAGGAGCGAATTAAAATGAAGGACAACCGTAAGGAATTTATATTTGTAATAGGTAAAAGCGAAGGCATGGACCGCGAAGGTGTGCTTGCGGGCTTTAACGCGCTTGTTGAGGCACAGAAGGGCATAGAGGATGAAAGCAGCTACTCACTTTTCTTCTTTAACGATACCGTAAAGGCTTCGGCAGACGGCAAGAGCCTTAAGGAAATCAAAAAGTACAACAAGGTTTCCTATGCGCCAAAGGGCGGCAGCGCTCTTTACGATGCAATCGGAACAGCTCTTGACAGCGTAGGCGCGCGTCTCGCGGAGACCGATGAGGACGAAAGACCCTCGCAGGTATGCGTTATCGTTCTCGGCGAGCCCGACAACGCCAGCACAACCTTTACGAAGGAAGCTGTCGCTGAAAAGATTAAGGTTCAGAAGTACACATATAAGTGGGATTTCGTATTCTACGGCGAAAACGGAAGCGACCTTGACATCAATAAGGGCGGCGCTCTCACCGACGCTGAGGCCGCGTTCGGCGCAATCAGCGAGTACATGACAAGCGTAAGATAAAAAAAGAACGGTTAAAAAGCAATCAACGGCGCGGCTTAAGGTCTGCGCCGTTTTGCTTGTCCTGTTGCCGAATTGTAATATTGCGGTCACAGAAGCTTAACAAAGGGCGATTGACTTTTCAAGACCGAAAGTTTATAATGGTAATGAAATGAGGGAATGCCCTCGTTTATACATAGGAATAAACCGGATGGTGTTTTTTGCGACGGGGAAACCTGCGGGGGAGCGCTTTTGAACCGGCTCGGGTTTATTTATCAAAATTGAAAGGATGGATCTGGATGAAAAACCTTAAGAGAATCATCGCTGTCGTAACCGCTCTTGCGGTAATGCTGTCATTGAATATTTCAATGGCGACGGCGGCAGGGTTTGATGATGTTTCGGATACGGCGAGCTACGCTGAGGCGGTAGGGCTTCTCACAAGCTTCGGTATCATTACCGGCTACGAAGACGGAACCTTCAAACCGAACAACACAATTACAAGAGCAGAAACAGCAGCCGTTATGGTTCGCGCCCTCGGACGCGAAAGCGAGGCGAAGTCCGCTAAGGGGCAGACTAATTATTCCGATGTTGCGGCGTCTCACTGGGCAAGCGGCTATATTAACGTGGCAAGCGACCTCGGTATTATTAACGGCTTCCCGGAGGGAACATTTCTTCCCGAGGCAAACGTAACATACGAGCAGATTGTAAAAATGCTTGTATGCGCGATAGGCTACGAAATAAAGGCGCAGAATGACGGCGGATATCCCACAGGCTATATTGCCGCGGCGTCAAGCACCGGTGTCACAAAGGGTATTTCGGGCTATGTAGGGCAGGAAGCAAGCCGTGCCACGGTTGCAAGGCTCGTTTATAACTCTCTTGAAATAGAGATGATGGAGGAAACGAGCTACAGCACAGGTCTTATCGGCACAAGCTACTCCACCAACGGAAAGACTATATTGAACGATTGGCTCAATCTTGAAAAGGTTGACGCAGTGGTTACCGATACCTATCTTGCGGGGGATTCCTATTCCGCAAGGGATAAGGATATAACCCTTGCCGTTACAAAGGTTTTCGGCTCCTCGTCGCACGTCAACAGCGCGGAGTACGAAAAGGGCAGCTCCTACACCTTTGACGCGGGCTCTACCGACGCCGCCGTATATCTCGGCAAGGCGGTAACGGCATATGTGGGCGAGGATGAGGATACGGGCAAGGAAAAAATATTTGCCATTACCGTTGACGCGGCTAAGAATACCTCTGTCGAGGTAACGTCAAGCCGCCTTAACACGGAGGACAGCTCCGATGAGGTTATTTCTTATCTTAAATCGCTTACAAGCTCCAAGTACACAGAGCTTAAGCTTGACAGCCGCTACTCGCTCGTTGTAAACGACGAGCTTGTATCGAACAGCGTTGAGGATTATCTTGAGGACGCGGATCTTCTTACGCTTGTTGATAACGACAACGATAATATTTATGAATTTGTGTTCATATCCGTATTTACGGACTACGGCATTGAATTTGTCGTAAGCGACATCGACGTTGACGACGAAATGTATTTCTTTGAAGGCGACAACGGCTCCTTTGACGCGGATCTTGACGACGACACCGTTCTTTACACGGTTGTGCGCGACGGCAAAATCGCGGACTTCGACGATATAGATATCGGCGATGTTGTCACGATTCTTGACGAAACCCGCGATATTATAACCGTTTATGTTTCAAGCGAGTCTGTTACAGGCACTGTTGACGAGTATGATTCCGACGAGGATGAATACACGATAAGGAACTCTGTATATGCGCTTTCTCCCGCGTTTGCGGGCAGCCTTGACGTAGGCGATTACGGCACATTCTATATTAACTACCTCGGCAAAATCGCGGACAGCACAGTTTCCAGCTCCGTTGCATCCGGCGATTATGTGTTCATTACAAACTATGATACAAACACCTCATGGAACAAGGTATCGTATATCATTCAGGCAGTGACTGCCAAAGGCGCGGTAAAGACCTATACAATTAAGTCCACAAAGGTTAAGCTTATTGATACAAAGGGTAATGTCCACAAGGCTCTTGACGCCGATGAGGTTTACTCGTATCTGCTTGACGCGCAAAACGACCTTTCCGACCGCTACGGCGTTCCCGGATATGCCGGCGTTGCGAGAGTTAAGGTATCCTCTTCCGGAACCCTTTCCGAGATTTATCTTCCCGGAACATATTCCGACTTCTACGAGCAGACGAAGTACGCTTCCGACAACTCGAAGGAGTACTCCGCGAAGAAGGAAACGTACGGAATATATGACCTTTCGGGAAATATCGTGGTATTCAATATCGATAAGTCCGAGGAAGACCTTGTTGACGCGGTTGAAGTGGGCAATGTATCCGAATTCTTCTCCGACGGCGACAGCTATAACTTTATCGCGTACGGCGAAAGAAATGAAGATATCGAAGCCATCATGATTACGGACGGCATTGCTTCCATTGATTATGAGAAGCACGCTACAATCATCACGAAGGTATCTCAGATTACCTCCAACGGCGAAAAGACAACAAGATACACCGGTATTACAGACGGCGTAACAAAGACATATACTGTTGACCCCGACGATTCGTTTGACGTGGAGAAGGGCAATATCGTTCTTATCGAGGTGGGCAGCGACGGATATATCTCGGCGCTCGAGATGGTTGCGGCTACGACCACGGATTATGACGACCTTGCAAGCGCCCTTGATTACGGCGATATCCCCACAGACGAGGATGCGGATGTTTATGCGGGTCTCGTTGAATCCAAGTCTACAAAGACCTTCACAATTGAGGGCGTTGAGGACAGCTTCTATAATGAGACGGACGCGGCGTATACTCTTATCGATTACACCTTGAGAGAGGCAACATATGCTTCCTCCAACTTCTCGGCTATCAAGGCGACAACATCGACTGAATCCTTCGTTGTTGTAAGACTGTATGACGATATCGTTATCGATGTATTCATATTCAGAATGAATGCCGGCACATACAGCGGCGGCAGCTCCAACATTTGGGAGAATATCGGCTATGTAGACGAACCTACACAGG
>CAZIBK010000102.1:0-5407 GCA_964537125.1 uncultured Oscillospiraceae bacterium | reverse complement strand
GGGCGGATTTTTCTATTGTCACGCGCGGAAAATACGGCATACTATATTAACGGGGAATCAAACCGCCGCGAAAGGAGGCGCACCCATGCTTGCAACGGTAGCTTCGGTAAACGGAGCAAACAGGCTGAAAAAATTTCTCGCAGAGGAGTATGCCGTAAGCGCGAAAGTAATTCAGGCTCCTTCGAGCCTTACAAAAGAGGGCTGCGGATACGCTCTTCGCTTTGATGACGCCAAAAAAGAGCTCGTTGCCGTTGCCGCGGGAAGGCTTAAAATAAACATCAGATCATTTTTCAGCGAGACCGCCGTCAACGGTAAAATGACATATAAAAAGGAGTGACTTTTTTGATATATCTCGACAACGCCGCAACGACCTATCCCAAACCCGAAAGCGTGATAAAAGCGGTTTCGGAATATATGCGAAACTGCGGAGCCAGTCCCGGGAGAGGGGGTTATTCCTCCGCCATGCAGGCGTCGTCCGTTGTTTACGAATGTCGCGAAAATCTTGCTTCGCTTTTTCATCTGTCCGATCCCGAACGAATAATATTTACAAAAAACTCCACCGAGGCAATAAATACTGCCATATTCGGTCTTGTAGAAAAAGGAGATGAAATCATCATCTCCTCTATGGAACATAACGCCGTTTTGCGTCCCGCTCATGAATGTACGAGACGCGGAGCAAAGCTCATCGTCGCTCATGCCGACTGCACCGGACGCGTTCCGCCCGAGAGCATAGAAAAGCTGATAACTCCGAAAACGAAGCTTATATGCCTTATTCACTCGTCAAATGTCTGCGGAACCGTAAACGATATATACTCCGTTGCCGCCATTGCCCGCCGCAAAGGCGTTCTCACTCTTTTCGACTGCGCACAAAGCGCCGGAGTAATCGATATTGACGCGAAAAATTTCGATATGCTCGCCTTTTCGGGTCACAAGGGGCTTTTGGGTCCCTTCGGCACAGGCGGACTTTACGTCAGAGACGGTATTTCATTTTCACCTCTCCTTTTCGGCGGAACGGGCAGCCTTTCCGAAAGCGCGCTCATGCCGGCGTTTCTTCCCGACCGCTTGGAAGCCGGCACGCTCAACGCCTGCGGTATAGCCGGACTTAACGAGGGCGTAAAGTTTATAATGCACGAGGGTGTTTTTGATAAGGAAAAGGAAATAACCGAATATCTTTACGATAATCTTAAAAACATTTCCGCGCTTACAATTCCCGGTCTGCGCGAGCGCACAAGCGCCGTCAGCGTTACAATAAAGGGATTAGACTGTATTGAAGCGGCGGAAATGCTTGACTCGGAATACGGGATTGCCGTGCGTTCGGGGCTTCACTGCGCTCCCATGGCGCATAGAACCCTCGGCACAATTACCACGGGAACGCTCAGAATATCTCCCGGATTTTTCACAAAACGCAATGATATCGATCTTCTTTCCGCCGCGCTTATGAAAGCGGCTGCAAAAAACAAATAGGGCTGCAAAAAAAAATAAATAAAAAGTCTTTCATTTATACCGTTTTCATTGTATAATATAATAGATTAAGTTTGAAAGCGGGGTTCTGATAAATGAACGGCATAATTTCCTCTGTGATAGATTTTATCTCTCTGCTTCGGTTTGCGGATATCGTGGATGTTGCAATTATCGCACTTGTTTTTTATAAGCTGCGCGATATTCTCAGCGAGGCAAGAATATGGCAGATATTGAAGGGTATTATACTTTTTATTGCCGCCACATGGATAAGCGGAATCTTACAGCTCAACACAATAAACTTTATCCTGCGAAACACCATGCAGGTCGGAATACTTGCCCTTATCATCCTTTTCCAGCCCGAGCTTCGGCGTATGTTTGAGCGCATAGGCAGAACGAACTTCGATATGTTCTTCCGCGAAGAGGAGGAGGTCGATTATGTAAAGACGGCTTCCGAAATAACAAGAGCGGCTTGCTCTCTTTCCCGCGCAAGGCTCGGCGCCCTCATTGTTATCGAGGGTAAAACCCCTTTAAACGACGTTTTCGGCACAGGTACCGAGCTTAACGCCAAGGTCACATCCGACCTTCTCATAACCATCTTTTTCAACAAAACGCCCCTTCACGACGGAGCCGTGGTTATATGCAACAACAAAATCCGTTATGCGGCATGTGTGCTTCCTCTGACAAAGAACGAATCCTTAAGCCGCGAGCTCGGCACACGCCACCGCGCGGCGATAGGTCTTTCCGAGCTCAGCGACGCTTCCGTGATTGTTGTAAGCGAGGAAACAGGCAAAATAAGCATCGCCAAAAACGGTGATCTGACTCGGGACTATACCGAGCCCACACTTCTTGAAGAGGTCGAAAAGATACTTCGCGCAAATATTCCCATAGATGAGGCATCAAATAAAATACATAGATGGAGGGGTATTCTTTATGCTAAGAAGAAATAAGAAAAATAAAAAATTCAACAAAAACTTAGCGTCTCTCCTTGTATGCGTTGCCGTTGCAATAGGTCTGTGGTGCTATGTGGCGTTTGTTGAAAATCCCGATATGACGCGCTGGATAACCGGCGTTCCGATAACAATTTCAGGCGCCGACGCTTTGAATGATAAGGGGCTTTCAATACAAAGTATTTCCAGCGAACGCATTGACGTAAAGGTTCGCGCAACGCGAAATCAGTTCCGCTACCTGTCCTCCGACACGATTACCGCAACAGCGGATGTATCGCGTATATCGCACACAGGCAGCGCCGTTATAAACGTAACTGTCTCTCTGCCCTCCTCCACTCCCAACGCATCGGTTGTGGACAGACGCAAAAGCTCCGTAACTATGCTCATTGAAGATTTTGTGGAAAAGGAATTTGAAATAGAGGTGAATCTCTCAAAGGAACCTGAAAACGGCTATTATATTCACTCCGTTCAATACGATACGGAATCAAAGATTACCGTTTCGGGAACAGCAACCGCGATATCGTCTATCGATTGCGTCAAGACGGTGCCTATCGACCTCAGCGGCGCAACCTCCAATGTTGTATATCCCGCTTCACTCGCAGCTTACGATTTATTAGGCAAGGAGGTTGACGGAGTTTCGTTCAGTCTGGAAAAGATAAACGTTACCTTTGAGCTTTATCGCAAAAAGACTGTACCTGTTTCGATATCATACAGGAGCATTAACTCGGCTCTCTCCGCTTCGGTCGAACCCTCCGACGTCACCATAGACGGACCGTCGGCAGTAATTGACGCAACAGACCGTATCCCCACGGAGGATATTGACGCGCTTCCGCTCACGGAAGGGGATCAGTTAACCGTATCGTTCTCCCTGCCGTCATCGGTATCTCTTGCCGAGGGTTCTCCGTCGACATGTAAGATAACTTTTACCTCAAACGAATGATACTCCGGCAAATGCGGCAAACGTTAAAACGAGAATAACGATAAGATAAAATAAACGATAAATGAAAGGAAGATTAAAATTGCAGGAGCTTTCCAACAATCCGCTTAAAACCCGCAGCGACATGAAAAATGCCGTTCGCACCATACTTGAGCCGCTCAAAGCTCATTTCTCCCCAAAAAAGGCGTTTCTGTCTCTCGGTCACACAAGCGCGGCATACTCTGACGAAACCGCTATGATTGAGGCGTTTTCCCGTCCGCTCTGGGGGCTTGCCCCGCTCTTTACCGACGGCGAAGACGATTCTTGGGCAAAAATTTACCGCGAGGGCTTCATTGCCGGAACAGACCCCGAAAGCGACGAATATTGGGGTCCCGTCTCCGATTACGACCAAAAGCTTGTGGAAATGGCAGCTATGGGACTTGCGCTCATACTTGCGCCCGATAAAATCTGGGAGCCTCTTTCCGAGCGCGAAAAGGACAATCTGTACACATGGCTTGACAACGTGAATGTAAAAAAAGCTTGGGACTGCAACTGGCGGCTTTTTGCCGTAATTGTCAACCTCGGCTTTAAGAGAGTGGGAAGATCGTACAACGAAAAGGTTGTCAAAGAGGCTTTTGACGCGGTTGAAACCTATTATCTCGGCGACGGCTGGTATGCCGACGGCGTGAACGCTCATTGCGATTATTATGTTCCCTTCGCCATATACTTCTATTCACTGATTTACGCTCGCGAAATGGAAGATGAGGACAAGGAATTTTGCGCTGAAATAAAATCCCGCGCAAAGAGGTTTGCGGAGGACTTTATATATTTCTTCTCGCCCGACGGCACTGCCGTACCCTTCGGCAGAAGCATGATTTACCGCTTCGCCCAGTGCGCGTTCTGGAGCGCATATGCTTATGCCGGAGTTGACGGCTTTGCGCCCGGCGTTGTAAAGGGTATCATACTTCGCAATCTCCGCACATGGTTTAAGCGCCCCATTTTCTCGTCTGACGGCATTCTCACAATAGGGCACGGTTATCCCAGCCTCATTATGACAGAGGGCTACAACGCCCCCGGCTCGCCGTACTGGGCATTAAAATCCTTCCTTGTTCTCGCCCTCCCCGATTCGCACCCCTTCTGGACAAGCGAGGAGCTGCCGCTTCCCGAGCTTGAAGCTGTTCACCCGATGCCCCACGCTCATATGATAGCTGCCCGGCTTAAAAATCACGCCGTGCTCTTTAATGCGGGATATCCCTACACAAACTGTCACACCCACTGCGGAGCCAAATACGAAAAGTTTGCGTATTCAAATCTCTACGGTTTTTCTACTCCCAAAAGCGAATGGGGACTTGCGCAGGGCGCGTTTGACAATGCCCTTGCTCTGTCCGAGAACGATGGCTGCTACCGCGTAAAGCGTAAGTGCGACGACTTTGAAATTCACGATGAATATATATATACATCGTCCTCCCCGTGGAGCGATGTGAAGGTAAAAACATGGATTATCGCGGCTCTTCCCTGGAGCGTAAGGATACATAAAATATCAACCGCTCGCGATATTGATGCCTCTGACGGCGGCTTTGCCTTTAACCGTTCGCTTGAATGTGAATATGTTTACAAGGACAATGCGGCATACGGCGTTACAAGCGAGGGCGTGACAGGCGTCTGCGATTTGCTGGGCAACGCAAAGCCCGATATTATAGGTACGGAATCAAACACAAATCTGCTTTTCTCACGAGCCGCCATCCCCTCGCTCCGCGCAAACCTTAAAAAGGGCGAGCATACTTTGGCGACAGCCGTCTTTGCGGGCGATTCCCTTCCCTCCCTCGTCCCTTCGTTCACCGAAACGGAATGTTCGTTCATTGTGACAATCGGCAGCAAAACATATACCTTGCAAAAATAAGCTTCCGCGCTGCAGCAAAATAACAGCACCGTCCAAAAATATTGCACAAAAAATCTCTTGAAAAATAACCCTCCGGTCATATTCAAGAGATTTTTTTGTTTTTAATACTGTTTTTGCGTATTTTGCTGCGTCCTAAATATTTTCCTTGTTTAAGCCATTTGGGCTTTTATCCCAAATTTTTTT
>CAZIBK010000101.1:0-5434 GCA_964537125.1 uncultured Oscillospiraceae bacterium | reverse complement strand
TGCCGTTATTATTATAGCTGTCGCTAATCTTGTTGTATTGGTAATTGCCCGACTCAGGCTTTGCTCCGCCTATATCAAAGGAAAGCGTATATTCCTTCCCCTTCTCGACCTTCCAGATTGTGCCGATAGACTGAGTATCGCTCTTACCGCCGGTCTGTATGCTCATTACATTTGCGCCGATACTGCTGTCGTATGCAACCGTTGCGCCGGTTATCTCGGTACCGAGGCGGTTTGTCCAGCCTGTAGTTGTGCCGTCCTCAAACGAGCCGTTCTCAATAAGGTTTGAACCCATTGACGACTTTGTAAGCTCGAACACAAGCGTACATACGTTTTCGCCGCTCGTTGTAACGTAAACCGAATCATCGCTCTTGCTTGCGATGTACTTATATGAATAACGGTATGTACCGTCTGAATAGGTTGACACGCTCTTAAGGTTTGAAGGAACGTCATATGTACTGTCAACATCGTACTGTACCACAACATCTTCCGCAAGGAGATTCCCCTCTCCGTCTACAAGCGGATTGCCCTCAGTATCTACATACTTAATTGTAACATTTGCCGTGATCGTAGGACGGGTCTCGGTGTAAAGAGTGGCTATTTCGTCCGTTGAAAGAGCGCGGTTGTATATACGGACGTCATCCATATAGCCCTTATAGTCGGGGTTATCGGAATTGTTCCACTGTGTACGGCCTATATAGCCTGTCATTGACGAAGATCCCGCAACCGCAGAAACGCTCCTTGTAAGGGCAGATCCGCTTGATTCCGCGAAAGACTCGCCGTCAATAAAAATCGTCGCCGTAGAACCGGATGAAGAGAAAGCGTATCTTAATGTTATAAACTTCCATGTATCCGCAATACCGGTAAGGGTTGAATTGATAGCCCAGTCGCTTGCCGAAGACGCCGTGCCTCTGTCCATGAATGTAAGCTGACCTGTCGACGGAACATATCTGAGGAACTGGCTGCTGTACGAATCGCCGCCGAAGTCAAAGAAACGGTACATCCCTGCGCTCGAAGCGATAGATTTGTCAAGCTTCACCCACATCGATACGGTATAATCTCCCGTAAGATTCGTGCCGTAATCGGACGGAAGCGTTATGGTAGACTCCGAACCGCTGAAATACGCGTAGCCGTCCGCAACCGTCACACCGCTTGTGGACGTTGCCGTGTTGCCGTTTCCGGAAGCGTCCGCAATGGTACCCTTGGAATTGCCGGATTCAAAGTCATAGTACATAACAAGCCCGTCGGGAACTATATTTCCGCCGATAGCTTTAATTCTTCTCGATACCGTATAGGAATCCTCGCCGCAGGTAATAACAGCGGAAAGGTCAACATACTTTGTTGTCTCCGGAGCGGTAAATGTACCGTCCGAAGCAATAATATCGGGATCGGAGCACTCCCATTCAATTGTTGCGGGATAGTAATTCTCCACCGACTTTTCCGTGTCAAGCTTAAGATCGCTTCTTACGGAAGTGCCGAAGGAATCAAAATCGGCATTTATAAGCTCTATGTACGGATCGAACATACTCTTAACGATAAGGGCATAATCATATTCCTTATATATCTCGTCATGGAAGCCGTCAATATAAATGCGCGCTGTAAGAATCGCGAGAGATGACGCCGCTCCCGAAGCATAATCGCCCGTTTCCGCGTCTATGCAATCGGCGGACGAGCTCCACTCTACCGATACGCCCGACACTGAATTTATTTCTCTTACAAGGCTAATATTTCCGATACCCGCAAGAGGACCCGAAGGCGTCGGATTGGATTCCCACTCCGCAAGAGCCGCTGCGAATTTTTCATTATATTCGGAATCGGAAAGTCTGTAAACCTCAATGTCATCCACATAAGAAACGCCCTTCGTAAGACCGTATATCTGAAGGAGAACCTTGCTGCACTCAATGGCATTGCCGTTACCGGTGATTATTGTGGAATACTGCACCCAATCACCCTTTGAATAAGACATATCCTGATCGTTTGCCGCCGTACCCGCGGCAACCCACGAATTTGTCTCGTCTATAAAATCCTCATCTGTAGGCGGCGTTGAACTGCTCGTAAATGCAAACGTCACCCTCGGGCGGCGAGCCGCCGTATCTGTGTTAAGATACCAGAAAGAAAGATAATAGCTGTCACTCGGGTTGCTTACGCTGAAAGTGGCAGTGAGCGCATTTGTGTCCTTGGTGCTCTGCAATGCCTGCAGACTGTATCTGCCCGAATGAGCCTGCTGTTCGCTTACTGCATAATAATCAGAGCTGCCGGCGATACCCGTCAGACCTTCTTCAAAACCGGGGTTCTGAATAAGATTATCCCCAATTTTCTCAAGGACAGTGCCGTCCTCAGCAACTATGTAGCTGACGGAAGACATGTCTGCCGCAAATGCGGGGACGATGCTCATGATCATTGCAACCGCGGTAAGAAGCGCTATGATCCTACTTTTTTTCATATAAAATTCCTCCTTAATGCCTCATATATGTATAATGAGCACAACTATACGATTATTATAACATGAAGTTTGTTACTTGTACAGTAAAATTTTAATTTTTTTAAAATTTTCTTCATTGATTTTGTGGAAATACGACTTTCCTCCTTTAATCATTTTACAATATCCCGCGCTTTTTTGCAAGAAGTTTTTCAAAAGAATAAGCTCCCTTTTGTCAAAATCCTTGATTTTGCGCTTTTCCCATGCTATAATATCATCATCAAACCACAGGAGGGAAAATAATGTTTTCAATCAAAAAATTACTGGCGTTGTCTGTTTCTTCCGTCATGCTTGTATCGGCGTTTCCGGCTCTTTCGTCTGCCGAAGGCGCGGATCACACCGTGGCTGACTGGAAATTCACCCAAAGCAACGCAACAGGTTCAATCGCTTCCGGTTCCATGTCCATAGCGGACGTTTCCGGCAACGGCAACACCCTTACAATGCGCACATACGGCACAAATTACCAAGGCACCGCCGCCTTTTCCGACGAGGCGCTCTTCGGTGATGAAGGCAGCCTTTTCATTAACGGCAATCTTACCGACGGCGCCATTGACTTCGTAACCGAAGACAACGCCCCCATAAATAAGGAAAACTTCCCCGACGGCTACACCATCGAAATTCTCTATAAGATGCCCGATGACTGGACTACCGCCGACCGCTGGACGAGTCTTATATCCCGCCTCGGCTCAACCGACGCAATCGACACTGAGAACGAAAGCGTAACAAGCGTTGTTCATGTTTCAAACTGCAAGGAAATACAGTTTATCCCCGCAAACATGAACAATAAAAGCACTCTTTCGTCAAATGTTTGGTCTATTGCAATGGACAAAGCCGAAAATTGGTACTCCATAGTCATTACATACGATAATACAGCCTTCCATACATATATAAACGGCGCCGCCTCCTTTAGGGACATCACAACAAGCGATATGCAGGGTCTTTACGCCGACCCCGCCGACGGTCGCTTCAGAATCGGTTCGAGGATTTTGGCAAGCGGCACTCCCTATCGCTTTACCCGAGGGTATTTTCAGGAGATAAGGATTTCCGACAAGGCGCTTCCCCGCGATGAATGGCTTGTCCCCAATCCCGAGGAATATCTCGGCGAATACGGCGACAATTCGCCTTTTGAGGAAACTGCGGAAAACCGCTATAACTTCGTTTTCCTTCCCGATATGCAGAACGCCGTTCAATACAAGTCCGACATACTCGATACCGCTGCACAATGGATTGTTGAAAATAAAGACTTTGCCAATATCGCGGGCGTAATCAGTCTCGGCGATAACGTGAACGACTTTTGGGATACTCCTCAGTGGGAAAACGTTGAACGCTCAATGAAGATTTTGGCAAACGGCGGCGTAAAAACCCTCGTTCAGCCCGGCAACCACGACTCCGGCAACGGGACAAACTACTGGTACTTCGGCAAATATTTCGGTCCCGACAGTGATTTTCAAAAGCTCGTCTCCGATTATGTAGAGTGTTCCTCGCCCTCGGGTACCGGCTTTGTAATGGACGCTCCCGCCGGCAGCTTTAACTACAAGGTAATCACTATCGATATGTATAAGCTCGGCGACGCAAGCGAAACAGGCTGGTTCCGCGAGCAGCTTACAAAATACAGAACCTCTCCCGTTATCATTGTAAGCCACGATATTCAGAACTGCTCCGATACCGCGCCTAACGAAACACATCTCAGCACAAACGGCGCCGCCCTTTGGAATATTGTCAAGGATTATGACAACGTGTTTCTCATGGTCGGCGGGCACAGCCACGGCTACGGTACGCTTGCCCTTACAAACTCCTACGGTCACACCGTTTACAGCGTTCTTGCAGACTATCAGTTCTCCTATAACGGCGGCAACGCGATATTTAAATTCGCAGAGTTTGATGAAGATGATAACAAGATACGTCTTTCCTCTTTCTCGCCCTATGTTGCTACTCTTTCCGATGAGGATAAATCCTTCTTCGACGTAAACTTCATGACCGGCAAGGGTCACAATGACGAGCTCGACTTTAACTTTGAGGAACGCCTCGGCTCCCTTCAGTACTATGAATACGGCGATAACCTCATTGAAAACGACTCCTTCGAGGAAAATACCGACGGCTGGACTTATGACAATAACGGCTCCTTCGGTTCGCTTGAAGGCTGGGCGCGTTCCGATGAGAAGGCGCACAACGGCTCCTATTCTCTTAAGAAAACCGTTACAAGCGGCAACGGCGGTTCAAGCAATAACAATATCGGAACATACATACCGATAGAATCAGGTTATATATACCGCCTCACATGGTGGGAGTATTCATCCGAAAGCATTGATGCGGGATATCATCAGATGATGGCGGCTGTTGTAACAACAAATAACACGGCTGCTCTCAATGATACCTCCAACCGCCTTCCTTCATGCGGAGGTTGGGATTCGTGGAACTCCGGCGCCATGGGTCAGGCAACGCGCGATCCCGCCTATACCGCCGGATGGACTCAGCGTGAATATATTTTTGATACAACAAATGCCGCAAATGCCGAATATATTCTTATTGCGTACGCAAACGGCAGCAGCACTACCGCCAATTATCTTGATGACTTCTCTCTTACAGAGGCTCATCTTACAACATATACGAGAACGGCTATCAAAAACGTTTCCGCCGCAGCGGACGGAGAAACGGTTTCCGTTTCGTTGGATTTCATCTCAGGCGAAAATCCCGACGCGGCAATTATCGCGGCGGGCTATAATGAAAACGGCGAGGTTGTTTCCATAGGCTATGTCGAGGACGGCGCCGCAACACTTAAAGGCAGCGATATCACGGAGGTAAAGGTCTTCTGCTGGAAAGGGCTCTCCAATCTTAAACCTCTTACGCAAACCGAAATCACATCGCTGAAATAACGCATAACATAAGGGCAGGCATAATACAGCCTGCCCTTTTTCTTGCTCGCAGCCCTTCAGCTTTACTTCCCGCTTCAAAGCCGTG
>CAZIBK010000100.1:0-5638 GCA_964537125.1 uncultured Oscillospiraceae bacterium | reverse complement strand
ATACTTTAGTAAAGGCAATCTGCCGCAAGCTCAATTTCAAGCAAGCCTGCCGGAGCGTTGCTCCGATTTAAACCCCGATATCGATAAATCAGAAGCCTGAATTTATGTCCGCCGAGTTTTTTATATTTTCCGCAGTGTTTTTATCGTTTAAAAAACTTGACAATATTTTAAGGCAATAGTATAATTAGATTGTGCAATTATCACAAAAATAAGGAGGAGAGGACAATGAAAACAAAAAAATTGATTGCGCTTATCGTGGCGCTGACCATGATAGCGTCTGTGATGCCTGTTATCGGAGCTTCGGCTGCGGATAACGTTATCACGGTTACGGCGACAAAGTCTATGACTGCCAACATTTGCAAAGCTTCTGTGGCAGATGACGATGTTAAATACAGTGATTCATATGATATTTCGTCGCTTTATATTTATCATTCCAACTGGAATCAGAGAAGCGGTTATGTGGGCTTTGATATTTCAAACGCCTTTACCGACGAACAGCTTACGGACGCATATACGGTAAAGAACGCGTCTCTTACGGTGAACTGTGCGGCTGTGGCTACGGTGAAGCAGCCTGCCGTATCTCTTGCCGCGATCGATAACACCAAATGGAGCGAGGGCGTATATACGGAGCCTTCGGAGCTTAATCTCCCCGAGTACAATCAGTCAACGGTTCTTACAACAATTCCCGAGGGATGCGTTATTGTTGACGAACAGGATATAACCTCTACAGGAGAGGTAACATTCGATGTTACGGACTATCTTGCGGAGAACTATGTCGCGCTGAAGGACAAGGGTGTTTCCTTTGCGCTGATAAGTATAACAAGGTCTATATATTCGACAGACAACATAGAGGTGTTAAAGCTCCTTATAGAGGGCAAAAACGGCTCCGTGAAGCCTACTCTTACAATCGAAATGGCTAAGAAGGCGTCTGTTTCCCTTGAATTAAAGGATCCGACAGGAAAAACTCTCAAAACGAAGGATATTCCCAATCTTGCCGAGGGCAACAGCTATATTCCCTCCGATGAGGACGCGCCCGTTACTATGGAGGTAAACGGCGTGCTCTATGTAAGAGACGAGGTTTCTCCCTTAACGCTTGAAGCGGGCGTAAACTCCGTTACCGTTACATACAGTGCGACGGAAATACAGTCGGTTGCGGCGCCGGAGAACGTTCCTTCAAACATCGCGGGCAACGAGCCGATTCTTCCGAAGACGCTGACAGCGACCGCCGGCAACGGAGCCGAGATTGAGGTTCCGGTCGTATGGTCTACCGACGCGGATGTTAATTCCATCACGGAAAAAACAACCGTTACATATACGGCAAGCGTTGAAGGCTACAGCGGAAAAATAGAGGCTGAGGTTTTGACATATCCCTGCGACCACAGCGTTGAGACATATTGGTACTCCGGAGACGATGCAAACTCTGCCAACTTTGCCTATTATAACAGTCTCGGCTACAGCTACGGAAACGGCACAATGATAGCCGACTGCGATTTTGTGGCGAATGAGGGCGAAAACAAGCTCATTATGTACGGCGGAGCAAACACCTCGAGCTACAGCAGCACCGCGGCCCCGATAAGATTCATGCAAAATCAGCAAAACGGGAAATATGTGTTTGAATATTACGACGGCGCATGGGTTTTAAGCTCCGTACCCAGCGAGGTCGGAGTAAATTACCGCCTGAGAACGGAAATAAACGTTACGGATCAGACCTACAGAGCATATATTTCCGCTGACGGCGGAGAATTTAAGGAGATAACGAAAGGAAGCGCCAAGTTCAGAGGAAGCGTTTCGGCGATTGACCGTATGCTTTATACGGGCTCTATGGAAGTGACGAGCCACAAAACAGTATGGGTTGACGGTTACACACTTCTCACAATAAGAAGCATATCCTCCGAAGGCGTTGAGCTGCAGGATCCGTATACGATTAAGTACGGCACGGGGATTTTGTACACATATGACAGCGCGCTTTCTACTATTGAAAAGGACGGAAACTTCTATATAAGAGAAGATATCGACACATACCCCTCAAAGACAGTGACAGGTACGAACGATACGCTTACCGTTGTTTACAACAGCGTTGAGATGGTATCCTCGGAGGCGCCTGAGATAAGCGTTGTACAGGGCGATGCTGTAAATATGCCGTCGCAGATAAAGGTTACTTTCTCGGACGGACAGTCCCTTGACTTTGACGTGACATGGGAGGATGTGGACACATCCGTCCCGGGAGACTATCCGGTAAAAGGCACTATCGCGGGCTTTGAAAGAACCGCCGAGGCGACAGTTCATGTAAAGGAAATTGTGAACGTTCCTTATACATCACAGAACACAGTTGCAACAAACAGCGGCGGCTGGAACTGGTACGTTGAACCCAGCGGCACCCATATCGAGCCGGGCGACACACTTGCGACGCGCTACCAAAGCGGAGCATATTCGACGGGCGGATATGTATTTCAGCATGACCGCACATATATGGGCTGGGTTGAGGACGAAGGCACTATTGTCGTAGCTCAGTACGACCATGATACGGATGAATACAAGAGAGTTGTAGTTCACAAGCAGCTGGAGAGCGACGACCACAATAACCCTGCGGTCGTAATACTGCCCGACGGACGCATTATGGCTGTATATTCGATGCACACCAATGAGCCGTATATGTATTTCCGTGTTTCAAAGTACCCCGAGGATATATCCGAATGGAATGACGAGTGGTTCTATTATTGCGAAACCGACACGGAAACCGAATCAAGCAACGGCTATAACGCAACATATCCCACCGTATTTATGGTGCATGACGACGAAGGCATCACGGGCAACGACGTTATATATGTAGGATGGAGAGGCGTTCACTGGAAGCCGACATTCGCAAAGTTCTCAATGCCCGATGAAAACGGACAGCTCAGTGTTGTTATGGGTCAGACGCAGTTTGCAAACACCACATACGGTTACAGCACATATGACGGATCCGACGCCCCCAACGCGAAGACGGACGGCGGCAAAACCGACTCCGGCAGAAGACCCTACACAAAGTACGATTACGACTATGAGCGCAACAAGATTTATATAACCTTCACGGCAAACCATCCCGATAACGATAAGAGAAACCACATTTATTATATTTATCTCAATATCGAGGATCAGGGACTTTATACGGTAAAGGACAATTTCCTTCAGCCGCTTCCGAAGGAAAACAAGCAGCAGTACGCGTCATTGGGCGCGGAGGGCACCAGCGGTCAGTGGGGAATTGTAACGGTTGACCTTGTTGATAAGTACCCCGAGCTTTTGGTATTTGACGCGACGGAGCAGACCGGGCAGAGCTTTAACCCCAAGAGCGGCAACGTGGAACGGCGCGGCTGGACATGGGATATAAAGGTGAACGAAGCGGGAGAGCCCTGCATAGTTTACGCGGATATAACCGCAACGCCTCCGACGGAGAACGGCGGACTTCCTTCGCAGTATCTTGAGCCTTCGGACGATAATTCCAGAAGCCACCACTATTACTGGTATGCGCGTTGGGACAGCGAGAGCCAGGAGTGGGTAAAGACATTCCTGACATACGCGGGCAAGTGGTTCCATGAAAACGCGACGCAGGAGCGCTGCTACAGCGGCGGTCTGACATTCGACCACAACGCGCCCGACGCAAACGTTATTTACCTTTCGATTCCCACGATGGGCGAGTACGGAAACGTATTTGAGATTTATCGCTGGGAGTCCGATGACCACGGCGCGACATGGACCATCCGTGAACCGCTGACTCAAAATTCAAAGACAAGCAACGCGAGACCCAACGCTATTTATAACTACAAGCAAAATGCGGACGGCACCAATGCCGGACCGAGACTTCTCTGGATAAGCGGCGAATACCGCTACTGGATGAACTACGAGTATAAGACCGGCGTTATGACAGACTTTGCGGCTCCCGGATTTTCCGCACAGGACGATCCCGAAATGTTCGCAGACGCGGAGCTGTATGTTGACGGTGAAAAGGCTGACGCGCTTCCCGTGAGCGGGGATGAGGTCACGCTTACCGCTAAGTTTAACGTGACAAACATTTCCATCGGCGACGGCAGCGCAAAGTTTGCCCTTGCACATTACAGCGCCGACAACATTCTTAAGGGCGTTCAGACTGCGGATGAGACAATTCCCGCAAGAAGCGTGCCGCAGATAGGCATGATAGGCGCTCCCAAAACGGCGGACGGCGGACTTTCAACTTTGGGAGACCCCGAAGCCATAGTCGAGATTGAATACACCTCGGCAATCGAGGAGGGTGACAGAATTGCGCTCTTTGCATGGGATACGGGCGTTGAATATCCCCTTTCCTCCATTATCAGCCTTCCCTATGAAATATCTACCGACGGCAGCAGCAGTCTTATGCGCGAGACATTCACATATGAGGGAACGGAAAAGCTCGTTTTGGATGAAAACGAGGACACCTTCAACGGCTGGGTAGCAAAGGGCTACAACTCAAGCGGCTCGGTTGCCTTCGATGACAGCAGCTATGTTGCGGTTACAAAGGCTCCCTTCGGCAATACGGCTCTTCACATTTACCGCACGGGCGGCGAGGGACTTATGGTTTCCCACGCACTTCCCGATACGGACGGAGAAGATTACACGATTGAGTTCACAATGCGCTGCATAGATGAAATGAGCTGGAACAACACCGATAACGAGGGCTTTACCCTGTCTCACGGCATCCCGACAAGTAAGGGCGACAGCGAGAACAGCGCAAGCGCATTCCAGTTCCGTCACAAGTCCGCATGGAGAGACGAAAACGGACGCGGAACCTCGGGTAATGTCAGAAATACGATTGCCTTTGACGGCGGCAGCGAAACGGAGATATTCCATAACGTTGACCTTTACAGAGACATGAGCGGAAACGAGGAGCTGTCTTACAGCAAGGGCACAGGCTATTATGACAGCGAAAACGGCGTTTATATTCACGACTTCAACGACGCGCTTATGACAGGTTCTCTCTACCGTGTGACGATATCCGTTCATCCTGCCCTTAAGACGGTTGAAATGTCAATTTATGACGGATATCGCATGGCAACATATACTTCGGCGTACAACAGCAGCACAAGCTATGATTGGGAGGCAAACCCCGTTGATACAATCACCTTCTCAATAGGCAGTGATAAGTGGGGCGAGCTTTATATCGATAACTTCCGCGTATATAAGACAAACGGCAGCGGCGAGACTATAAGAAAGGCTTCCGTTACAACTTCGGACGGAGCGGATTTGCTCGGCTCGGCGGAATGGACGATTGTTCCCATGAGCGGCGTTTATGTATTCCTTAATTCCGAGGGCGAATCAATTGACGTAACCGGTCAGGGTACGACAGCGGGAACGAAGGTTAGCACATATGCGTATAACGGAGGGGATAATCAGAAGTTCTATATTGTGGAAACGGAAGGCGGATACCTTATCCGAGGCAAGCAGAGCGGGAAATATCTTTCGGTTGCTTCCGACGGCAGCGTTACACTTCAGAACGCAGCAAAGGCTACGGTATTCACAATTGAGGACATAGAGTAAATAAGATTAGCAATAAATCAACCCGGGCAGAATTTGCCCGGGTTGATTCGGCGTGTCGGCACTTTCGTTACGAAATGCCTTGGCAAAAGTTTGTCTACAGTCTGTATCA
>CAZIBK010000099.1:0-5641 GCA_964537125.1 uncultured Oscillospiraceae bacterium | reverse complement strand
GAATCCGCCGAAGAGGGGAGGGTGAGCTTATCGCTTGATGAAGCCATTGCTTCCGCGTTAGACAAAAATCCGCAGATAGAGGCAGCCGATGCGAAAATAAAGAGCGCAGAGCTTACTCTGGAAGTCACAAATATGACGCAAAAGGATTTTGACAAGCTTAACAAGGCGCATACGGTTGCGGTAGATGTGTCAAACTCTATGGATACGGCGTATCTGAAGCACGGATATTATCCCGTGGCGGCGCAGACGGCTATTGACCTGGCAAAGCTGGAAAAGGAAAAGATAGAGGCGTCGATTGCCTATGACGTGACGGAGAAGTATTTTAACTTAAAGCTGCTTGAAAAGCTTCTGGACATTGCCGAAGCGTCGTATGAGCTGACGAAGGATAATGCCGACATAGTACAAAAGCAGTTTGAGCTGGGATATGTGTCGAATCTTGAGGTGAAGAACGCGGAGGCCGCGGTGGAATCGGCTCAGTTTTCCATAGAGGGGTACAAGCGGAATATCCTTCTTGCGACGGACAGCTTGAAAATAGCGATACAGCAGGAGGAGGTCTCGCTTCCGTACGAGCTGACGGATGACATCATCATTCCCGAAATGCCGGAAAACCTTGACGAGGCGGTATCTGCCGCGATGGAGACACGCTACGATGTGACGGCGCTCAAAAAGGCGCTGGATCTTCAGAGTATGTATTTTGACATAACGGCGCTCTATGTAAACGACAAAACGGCAAAGTATCACGAGGCTTATTCGGACTATGTGTCCGCAAAATATACATATGAAAACTCGGCAAAGATGATTGCCCTTTCGATAAGGAGCGAATATATGGATATACTTTCGGCGAAGGAAAGTATTCTTACAGCCGAAAACGCGCTTGCCGTAAAGCAGATAGAATACGACAGCGGAAAGATAAAGTACGAAATGGGCGTTATCACAAATATTGAGCTTACGGAAATTATGACGGAGCTTGAAGGGTGCAAGGTGCAGCTTGAAAACGCAAATCTGTCGTACATGCTGGCGGCGGAAAAGTATAATTATGATATTGGAATAGGCATTTGAGGAGGAATAAGGATATGAAATGCAAAAAGATGCTGTCGATTGTTTTGTCGGCAGGACTTATGGCAGCGCTTATCAGCGGCTGCGGCAGTGAGGAATCGAGTTCCCCGACCGAGGCAGCCGGCACAAACGTTACTGTAGAAGAAGCCGTTTTACGCGATATATCAAAAACGGTTTTGTACACGGGCGAGCTTATGACAAGCGACAAGGCGGCAGTGACCGGCAAGGTTACCGCGAAGATAACATCCGTAAAAGCCGAGGTGGGCGATTGGGTAAATAAGGGAGATGTGCTTCTCGTTCTGGACTCGTCGGACTATGAATACGCGCTTAAGCAGGCGCAGGCGAGCTACAATCAGGCACAGGCGAGCTACAATCAGGCGCAGGCGAGCTACAATCAGGTGGAAGCGGGGCAGAAGCAGGCAGATGTGGCGGTATCAAGCGCGGAGGTAAGCTATGAAACCGTGAAGAACGGTACAAACGAGCAGACCATAGCGCAGCTTGAACAGGCTGTGTCAAGCGCAACGATAGCCTACAATGACGCAAAGACCAATTATGACCGCCAGGAGCAGCTCTACGACATGGGCGCAATAAGCCTCGCGACCTTTGAAAGCGCGAAAAGCGCCCTTGAAAATGCGCGCATAGCTCTTGACACCGCAAAGAAAAATTATGAGCTCGGAGTAAACGTGCTTGTACCCGGAAACGAGGCGAGCGCACAGAAGGGCGTTGAAACGGCGCAGGCGTCGAGGGATTCGACACGGGCATCCCTTGACAGCGCAAAGGCGGCTATGGATACGGCATCCGCGGCGAAGGACGCGGCGCAGATTGCCATTACTCAGGCAAAGGACAATATAGCAAATACAGTTATAACAGCGCCGATATCGGGGTATATTTCCGCAAAGAACGTTACCCTCGGTCAGTTTGCGTCGGCAGGCGTGACGCTTTTTGAGATAAACGCGTCTGACAATCTCGAAGCGGAGATACAGGTTACAGAGTCGGTAATATCCCATGTGAATGTGGGAGATAAGGCGTTTATTTCCATAGGTTCATCCGATATAAAGGATATTGAAGGCTCCGTTTCCGTTGTAAATCCGGTAAAGGGTCAGACG
This sequence comes from uncultured Oscillospiraceae bacterium, assembly GCA_964537125.1. Lineage (GTDB taxonomy): Bacteria > Bacillota > Clostridia > UMGS1883 > UMGS1883 > CAZIBK01. Next base: position 3,479 of record CAZIBK010000099.1, on the reverse strand, counting down.
GGAATGTATCTTGTGCGCGTTTCCGTACCCAATTCGGATTCAAAGCTCAAGGTGGGTATGTTTGCCGATATAACGCTTGTGACGGATGAAAGCGCGGAAAACACGCTTTCCGTTCCGTCCGAATCCATATTGCAGGAGGACGATGTATATTATGTTTATGTCGTTTCCGGCGACACTGCTGAGAAAAGAGTAATAGAGACAGGCGTTACCGACGGAATTTACACACAGGTGCTTTCCGGCGTTGAGATCGGAGAACAGGTAGTCGTTGACGGCAAGGAATACATTTCGGAAGTCAACAACATTGTCAATATAGTAGAATAGGAGCTGAAGAAGAATGAAGCTTAGCTCATTATCGGTGAGGCGTCCTGTCGCTGTAACGATGGCGGTTTTGGTGTTCTTTGTAATAGGACTGTATTCGCTGACGATGCTGCCGATGGATCTTATGCCTGAAATGGATATACCGATTGCCGCCGTTGTAACCCAGTATGAGAACGTCGGCGCGGAAGAGGTGGAAAACCTCGTTACAAAGACGATTGAAAGCGCTATCGGTACGGTTTCGGGCGTGGATGAAATGATATCGCAGTCGAGCGAAGGATTGAGCATGACAATGGTGCAGTTTTCTTCATCGACGGATATAGATAAAGCAACCCAGGATATTAAGGACAATATTTCGCTTATCGAGTCGTATCTGCCGGAGGAAGCGGAAGAGCCGATGGTAATTAAGATAGATACGAGCATGCTGGCGGCGGCGCAGTTCAGCCTGTCCTATGAAGGCTACGACCCGATACAGACGAAAAAATTTGTCGAGGACAATGTGGTAGATAAGCTTGAGAGCATTGAGGGTGTTGCCAGCGTTACCGTGGCAGGCGCACAGGACAGACAGATAGAGGTTGTCGTATCGCCGGAAAAGATGTTCGGCTACGACCTCTCGCTTTCAAGCATTGTGGGATACATTGCGGCTCAGAATCAGAATCTTCCCGCAGGTACGGTTGACGGACTGGGAAAGAACATGAGCGTGAGAACGCTAAACAAGTTTGATGATGTTTACGATATAGAGGAGGTGCCTATAACACTTCCCACGGGGCAGATTATTTATCTTCGAGACATTGCAACTGTCAGCGATACATATTCCGAGGCTTCCTCCTATGCGAGAAGCAACGGCGAAAACGCGATTTCCCTTTCAATAATGCAGGAGTCCGACGCAAATACCGTTGATGTTGTAAACGCGGTTCTGGATGAGCTTGACGCTATTACACGTTCCGCGCCAAAGTTTTCGTACAGCACGATTTATGAGCAGGCAAGCTACATCGAAAATGCGGTGGGAAGCGTTGCGCAGAATGCTGTTATAGGCGCTGTTCTGGCGATACTTGTACTTCTGCTGTTCCTCGGAAGCCTTAAGACAAGTCTTGTTATAGGCATAACAATGCCTGTTTCCGTAATAACAACGTTTATAGGAATGTATTTTTCCGGAATGACGCTGAACATCGTCTCCTTGGGCGGTCTGGCGCTGGGCGTAGGTATGCTTGTTGATAACGCCGTTGTTGTTATCGAAAACATATTCCGACGCAGAAACGAGTTGGGAGAGGACAGAAAGACTGCTGCGGTAAAGGGCGCAGGCGAGGTTGTAGGCGCGGTTGTGGCGTCTGTTCTGACAACGTGCATAGTCTATGTGCCGATACTTTTCATAGACAACATAGTGGCAATAATGTTCAAGCAGATTGCATTCACCATAATTTTCTCGCAGGCGGCGTCGCTTGTGGTTACGTTCCTTCTCATCCCGATGCTTTCGTCCAAGATAGAAAATGCGGACAGCAGCAAGGGAAGGTTTTCCTTCATATTTAAGCCCTTTGAAAAGCTGCTTGCGCTGCTTTATTCGGCATATGAAAAGGGTCTCAGAGTAGTTTTGAAGCGCAGAAAGTCTTTTCTTGCCGCTGTACTGGCGCTTTTTGTGCTGTCGGTAGTAGTACTCGGAAACCTTGGCATGACGCTCATGCCCGATTCCGATGAGGGAATGATTTCGGTAAGCATTGAGCTGCCGAAGGGATCAAAGCTTGACTCGACAGATGAGCTTGCGCGTCAGGCGGAGGAGATAATAAGCCAAAACGACTCTGTCGACACGGTATTCTCTACCGTCGGATCCTCTGCCGTCAGTGCGCTGCTCGGTTCGTCCGGAAATACGGCGACCATTACCGTTACTCTAAATGATAAGCGCAGCAAGGAAACATCGGAGGTTCTGGAAGAGCTTAGGCGCTCCCTCGGCTCAGTTGCGGGCGCGGTGATAACGCTTGAGGCGTCAAATACGGCTATGAGCAGTATGACAAGCGACGAGGTGGAGTTCTCGTTTACGGGCGATGACGATGAGACGCTTGAAGCATTCGTACTCGAAGCCGAAAAGGCGCTGAAGACCATTCCCTCCATAACGGAGACGGAGACTTCCATTTCGGATACGCAGTCGGAGGTGTGCATAGTGCCTAAGACAGGCGCCGCATCCCGCTACGGTCTGACGGCGGCAACGCTCAATACGCTTGTATATCAGGCGCTTTCGGAAACCACTGCCTCGCGTCTGACGGAAAACGGCAGCGAGTATGATATCATAGTAAAATATCCCGACAGCTATGTTTCCGATTATAACGAGCTTGAAAACCTTCGCATTACCACGCCGACAGGAGTAATAGTTTCACTCGGCGAGATTGCGGATATATCCATAGAGCAGGGTTCAAGCACGCTGACGCGGGACGACCAGAAGAGAACAATAACTCTTACGGGTAAGTTTTACGATGACAATATGCAGAGCGTGACAAATGAGTTTAATAAAATACTCTCGGAGATGGAGTTCCCCGACGGAGTCGGCGTGACGGAGACCGGTACATATGAGATAATGATTGATGCGATGAAGTCGCTGCTTCTTGCGATAGTCCTCGGAATAATTCTCATGTATATGATAATGGCGGCGCAGTTTGAAAGCCTGTCGGAGCCGTTCATCATTCTGTTCACCATACCGCTGGCGCTTATAGGCGTTGTGCTTTCCCTTGTCGTTGCCCGCAGTCCGCTTTCGGTAATCGGATGCATAGGCATACTGATGCTTGTGGGTATCGTAGTAAACAACGCGATAGTGCTGATAGATTTCATCAAAACGGCGCGGAAGGAAAATCCCTCTCAGGAGAGAACGGAGCTTATTGTGAAATCGGGTATCACGCGTATGAGACCTATTCTTATGACAACTCTCACATCTATCCTCGGCTTCCTGCCGATGGCTCTGTCGCAGGCGGACGGCGCGGAAATGATGCGTCCCCTCGCAACGGTGCTTTTGGGAGGCTTGGCGGTAGGCGCGCTTCTGACGCTGTTTGTCATACCGGTTATATATACGATATTTGATGATTTCGCACAAAAGCGCAGCCTTAAAAAGAAGCGCAAGAATGCGCTTAAAACGGAAGCGGATTAAATTGAAAAACGGCTGAAAGCTTGACTTTCAGCCGTTT
>CAZIBK010000098.1:0-5743 GCA_964537125.1 uncultured Oscillospiraceae bacterium | reverse complement strand
AACAGTAATTAAATTCAACCTCCGGAGGTAACGCGCAAGGGACTTTCACGTTAATCTCCAATCAAGCCTTCAGCTTAACGGTTTCAGCGTTCCCATGGAGTCGAGCAGGAAGACTTTGTAATTATCGCTTGATACCTCCAATGATACGCTGACAATACCGTCCTCGGCAAAATCCGCGTCCTTATGAGCTATATTTACAAGGATCCCATCGTCATTGTATTCCGCTATAACAACGCTTGCCCTTTCAACCTCGCTTCCGTCGCTCGAAACAGTTACCGTTACCGTAGCTTCGTCCTTTTCCGTAACGACTGAAAAGGGAGCGTTGTCAAAATAAAGTATCCTTACCTCGTCCTCCGAAAGCGCCCTGTTGTAAACTCTGAATTCGTCAATATAGCCCGTGTAAAACGCGTCCGCGCCGAACTGTGACTTTCCTATATAGCACTGAGTGATATTGCTTGAAATTTCATATGGGTCAAGCTCTACGCCCTCCGCCTCTCCGACCTTCTCACCGTCAATATAAAGGGAAATGACGTCATCCTTGCTTGTAACGGTAACCAACGTCCACCTGTTTACAGGTATCCGCTTTTCCGCCGTTATGCCGTTTTCATTGCCGTAGGAATTTATCGTTATGGCGTAGCGGCAGGAGGAAGAATTGTTAAAGGGCGTAAAAAACATATATCTCGAAGTGCCTGTGCCGAAGTCAAAGAGACGCTGCGTCCACGTATCTGCCTCGGGCTTTATCCATGCGGAGATCGTGTAGTCGTAAAGAGAGGACACCGCCTCCGACGGAATCATCGCATAGCTTGTGCTGCTGCCGTCAAGATAAAGCGCGTTCCCCGCAATACCGTTCTGCGCAACGGACGCGGTTTCCATCAGCTGCGCATCATAAAAATTTCCGGAGGAATCTCTTCCGTCTTCCTCAAATTCGTAATAAATTATCGGATCTTCGCTTTCCTCGCTTTTTTCGGGGATAACCGTTCCGTAGGCGTCCATCAGCGCGTCGCATTCGTCCTTCGATACCGTCACAACATAGCCGTGGCGCGGTGTGAAGTCAAAGCCGTATGTTGCTCTTTGGAGCTGATTGAAGGAAATGAGATCCTCCGTCTCGGTCATTATGAAAAATCCGTTATTGTACGCGTCATAAACAATATTGTACTTATCCTCGCCTATCTTCTTGTATATGCCGCTTCCCTCAACGCCTACGCTTGCTCCGCTGTTCAAATCGAGCGTCGGAAGCGCGTTTACTCTTTCTCCGTAAGGTCCGCCCGCATGCTCGCTTGTAACCACATATATGCCGCCGCTCGTTTCATCCTTGACGTACATATAGTACAAGCCGTCTCTGTAAATTATATCGGCGTCAATATCTGAGGCGTTTATGTCATGATAATAGAATAACTCGGGCTCGGATATAAGCGTCTTAAAATCCTTCGTATATACCTTGTACATCTGCGTCTGTCCGCTGACAGAGGGTATCTTCAATGCAAGGTATATCATATACGCGCCCTTCTCGCCTGTCTCCCCGTCCACATACTCGGGATCCCATATAGCCTGAGGCGCCCATACACGGTTTATCTCGCTGTATCCGGGTATATCGGCAAAAATCTCTCGGAAATCAAACCTCGTCTCGTTTTCCCATGTTATAAGATCCTCAGAAGACCACACAGTCATGGCATAGTTGCTGCTCCATCCCAGGTTTGACTGCATATCTGTAACGAGGCAGTAATATAAACCGTCCTGCCCCTTAAATATGAACGGGTCTCTGAGGCATCCCGTGCCGACATTCTCCTTCAGCACCGCGTTGCCGCCGTTTAAGGCGTTGAAATTGTATCCGTCAAGGCTGAGCCCGTAGAAAAGCTGCTCCTGAGAAGGGTTATTGCCTGTGAAATACGCAAAAAGATATGCGTAATCCGTCTCGTCGACAGCTATGTCAAAGCTAAGCTTTTCTTCATAGCCGCCGTATGCAACCGTAGCTGTCAGAACCGCACTCTTTGTTCCGCCGCCGATAGGCGCTTGAGTTATAACGCCCTCATTCGTAATAACGCTCTCGTCATCCGATTCCCATGTAATTGCGCTTCCCAGCGTTCCTTCCGTCGGCAGGAAAAGGTTTTCCTTTAAATGAAGGAGATTGCCCGCAAGCACAAGCGAATCAATGTCGGACTTCACGTTTTCTTCATCCGTAAACCTGTGAACCACAGTAAACTCAAATTTTCTTTCGGTCTCATTTCCAAACTCATCCGAAACGAGAGCCGTAAGTATAACCGTCTCATCCTGCGGCTGCCTTGATATAACGCCCGTCTCCGACAATACCTCCGGCTTGTCGCTCGACCACAAAACCGAAGCGCCCGCCGCACTTGCCGGAAGCTCTATATTCTTTGAAATTGTCGTCTCCGCAAAGGAAATCGTATCTGCCGCGCTTTCAAGATCTGCTTTTGCGATATATGTATCCTCCTCGGAGGACGCCGCTTTATGCTCCTCGGCAATTGCCTGTATCTCCTCAGCGGACAGTACTCCCGAATAAATTCTGAAATCGTCTATATATCCCGTGAAATAAGGGTCGTCATACTGAGATTTTGCTATGTAATTCTGCTTTGTGTCGCCGAGGGAGCTTGCCATTATATCAAGCTCGGATTCGGAAACAACTACGCTTTCGCCCTCTTCCTCGCCCGGCTGCTCGGCGGTAACAAGCTGACCGTCCACATACATGCGGACTGTCTTGCCCTCCATCGTAACGGCGATGCTTGCCCATGTATCCTCTTTAATGCCGGGAGCCTTCAAGGCTTCCTTTTCGTCCTGCCATCCGCTTGCTGTTGCGGCAAAACGGCACTCGCCGCCCGGGCGGTTCGTATTGAGGAAAAGGTAACCGTCGCTTGACGAATTGCCCACGGTAAATGTAAACTGATTTGCCTCCCCCATCTCGGGTCTTACATTTATAACAAACGAAACATTCTGCTCGCCCGCAACAATAGCGTTGGGCATTTGAATGTAGCTTCCGTCCTTGCCGTCAAAATACGCATATCCGTTTTCGACCTTCACGCCTCCGAAAACAAGACCCGCATTCCCCTTTCCGCTGTCGTCGGCAACATACGCCGTCTCATCCTCTCCAAGCTGTATCTCTCCGTCAAAGGAATAACGGAGAATAAGACCTTCGTCATCCGCAAAAGCCGCAGGTAAGAACGCCGCCGTCATTATACATGCCAGCAAAAACGCGACAGCTTTTTTTACCGTACTTCTCATAGCTCTTCCCCCTTATAATATTCTAACATACAGTATATCATCCCGAAACCCGCAATGTCAATATTAAAGTATGTAAACATCATCAAAGAGCCGTAAAAATACGCAAACAAATCTGCCGCCAATGCTATTTCGTTTTTGTAAAATGCAATATAAACGTGCTTCCCTTTCCCTCGGCGCTTTCAAGCTCTATCCTTGCGCCGTGTATCAACGCTCCGTGCTTCACAATGGAAAGCCCGAGTCCCGTTCCGCCGATTTCCTTCGAATGGCTTTTGTCTATCCGATAGAAGCGTTCAAATATCCTGTCCCGATCCTTTTTCGGTATGCCGATGCCGTTGTCCGATACGGCAAAATATGCTCCGCCCATCTCCCTTTTAAACGATACTCTCACCTCTCCGCCCTCGGGCGTATATTTTACCGCGTTGTCTGTCAGATTGCAGACCATCTCCTCAAAAAGCGGCGGTATGCAGTATAGCCTTATATCTTCAATATCGCATTTTATATCAATGCTCTTTTTACTTGCGCTCCGCTCTATTGCCCCGACCGCGTTCTTAACAAGCTTAGCGCAGTCCGCCTCCTCGAAGGAAGAGTATATTTCGCCTTCGTCAAGCCTTGAAAGCTTTATTATATCCCCTACAAGCGTAATAAGCCTCTGTGCCTCGCGGTATATGTTCTCCGCAAAGTGCGCAATATCGTCCGCTTTGACCATTCCGTTCCGCATCATTTCCGCCGCGCCCGAAATGGATGTCAGCGGCGTTTTCAGCTCGTGCGAAACGTTTGCGGTAAATTCCCTGCGCAGCGTTTCGCGCTCCTCCTTTTCGGTCACGTCCGTCAGAATTATTACGCATCCGATTATATTTTTTTCGCTGAAAACGGGGTTTGCCATTACATTTATATACCGCCCGTCCTTTTTAATGACATTTGACGAGGATACCCCCGAAAGCGCCCTCTCTATCGCGCTTAGAAAGGCTGCGTCACGGTTTAATATATATATGCTGCCGCCGGGCTTTGCCTCATTCCCCAAAAGCTCGCTCACCGCCTTGTTCGACAAAAGGACGTTCGTGTTTTTATCCGTCACGACAAAGCCCTCCCGCATATTTTCCGTAATTGCGGAAAACTCGCGTCTTTCTTTTTTCAGAGTTTCCATCTGACGGGTTATTTCGTCATTCTGACTGCTTATCCTCTCAAGCAGAGGCGCAAGCTCCTCATATACGTCCGCATCCTTCGGATTTGACAAATCTATCCTGTTTATAGGCTCGACGACTTTTTTCGCAAGCCTTTTTGAAAAGACCGCCGAAAGCGCCACCGCTATCAGGACCGCAAGAAGTATGTGCGTAAAAAGCTTTAATGTCAGGCTCCGCACCGTTGCCTTAGTTCCCGACACGCGAAGCACCGTTCCGTCGGAAAGCCTTGTCGCGAGATAGTACGTCTTTTCGGAAAGCGTTTCCGAATATCGGACGCTGTCGCCTCTCCCGTTTGCGACAGCCTCGGTAAATTCCTCTCTTTCGGAGTGGTTTTCCATGCTTGCGCTTTCCGCCATGCTGTCAAAAATCACTGTTCCGTCATCGGCAATATATGTAACTCTCTTTTCGCCGAAGTCAACACTGTAAAGATATTCTTTTCCGTATATTTCCACCGATTCCGCGATAAGCTCTTCCTCGCCCCGAAGCTCCGCCAAATAATTTTTCTCAAAATAATTGTACAGCATACCGAATATTATCGCCGTACAGGCTGCCAGCGCACAAAGGGTCACCGACAAGGTCGTTCCGAATATTTTGCCGCGCATTTTCATCCCTCGCTTATTTTGTAGCCGACGCCTCGAACCGTTTCAATATATTTCTCACATTCTCCGAGCTTCTGCCTCAGACTTCTGATATGCACATCCACCGTGCGGCTCTCGCCGTCAAACTCATAGCCCCAAATTCTCGTCAGAAGCGCGTCTCTTGTAAATACAACGCCCTTATTCTTTATAAGGTATTCCAAAAGCTTGTATTCTCTGAGCGTCAGCGAAACCTCCTTCCCGCAAGCCTTCACAATATGCTTGGAGACCGATATCGAAAGCTCTCCGACAGAATATTCGTCGTCCTCATGCCGCTCATCCTTCCCCGTTCTCCTGAGCACGGCTCTCACTCTGGAAACAAGCTCCATCATGCCGAAGGGCTTTGAAATATAGTCGTCCGCCCCCGCGTCAAGTCCGACTACCTTGTCATACTCCGTATCCTTGGCTGTCAGCATTATTATCGGAAGATCCTTTGTCTCCTCCCTGCCGCGCAGGCGCTTCAGTATGTGAATCCCGTCCTCCTCCGGCAGCATTATGTCAAGAATCAGAAGCTCGGGGCGCTCCTCCTTCATCCGCGCGTAAAGCCGAGAAGGCTTTTCAAAGCCCTCCGCGTCCATTCCCGTAGAAGAAAGGGCATACACCAAAAGCTCTCTTATGCTTCTGTCATCCTCAAGAATAAATATCATAGCTATCCCCTCCGAATCAATAAGGACGCAAATTTCTTACGCCCTT
>CAZIBK010000097.1:0-5974 GCA_964537125.1 uncultured Oscillospiraceae bacterium | reverse complement strand
GATAACTCAAAAGCAATATCAAAGCAGGCTCTTTGCCGTATGCCCTATTACCTCAATTATTTAAGGGAGCTTGAGGAAAACGGGGTTGAGTATGTTTCCGCGCCCGAAATCGCTGCGGCGCTTGACCTTAACGGCGTTCAGGTCAGGAAGGATCTTGCGAGCGCCAGCGCCGAGGCGGGCATACCGAAGAAGGGCTACAAGGTGGAGTGCCTTGTAAGCGGCATGGAGCAGCTTTTGGGATATAACAGCATGGAAACGGCAGTGCTTGTGGGAGCGGGGCATCTCGGGTCGGCGCTTCTGTCCTTCAAGGGCTTTGAAGAGTTCGGACTTAACATCGTGGCGGCATTTGACAATAACGAATCAATTGTCGGAACGGAGATAAATTCAAAGCCGGTGTATTATATAGACGAGCTTTCGGAATACTGTAAAAGTCACGCCGTCAGGCTGGCGATAATTACCCTTCCCGCAGAATTTGCCCAGAGCGTATGCGATATATTGACAGAAAGCGGCGTGCTTGCGATATGGAATTTCGCGCACACGCATCTGAAGGTTCCGGAGGGCATATTGGTGCATAACGAAAATATGGCGGCGTCGCTGGCGCTTTTGTCGTATCATTTAGAGAAAAAGCTGAAGGAAAATTGAGTTTGTAAGCGCCGTATTAAAGGCTCGATTACAGCTTTTATGCAGATTGCATAAAAAAACGGCGAAAAATGTGCGAAATTCTATCATAACGTATCTTGCAAAGACGGGCGGCGTTTGGTATAATAATAAAGGCGGATATCGATAACGGAATATCGATATTGCAATATTTATTTAGTATCCGATTAAATTTATATAATTAAGGAGATGTGAGGTATGAATTACGAAATCACGGACAGCGTTGAGACATTCGAGTCCATGCTGTCAAGAGTAAGAGAAGCTCAGGCGGTTTACGCTTCTTACACTCAGGAACAGGTAGACAAGATTTTCCTTGCCGCCGCAACTGCCGCAAATCAGGCGAGAATACCGCTTGCAAAGATGGCTGTTGAAGAGACGGGAATGGGCGTTGTTGAAGACAAGATAATCAAGAATCACTTTGCTTCCGAGTACATCTACAATGCGTTCAAAAACACAAAGACCTGCGGAGTGCTTGAGGAAGATCCCGTTTACGGAATCAAGAAGGTTGCAGAACCGATAGGCGTTATCGGAGCAGTTATCCCTACGACAAACCCCACATCCACGGCTATATTCAAAACTCTTATAGCGCTTAAGACAAGAAACGCTATCATCATCAGCCCTCATCCCCGTGCAAAGAAGAGCACAATCGAAGCGGCAAAGATTGTTCTTGAAGCCGCGGTTGCTGCGGGCGCTCCCGAGGGTCTTGTGGGCTGGATAGATATTCCGTCGCTTGATCTTACGAACCGTCTTATGCAGGAAGCCGATATTATCCTTGCAACGGGCGGTCCCGGAATGGTTAAGGCCGCTTATTCCTCGGGTAAGCCCGCTCTCGGCGTAGGCGCAGGCAACACTCCCGCCGTTATCGATGAGAGCGCGGATATTGTTCTTGCGGTAAACTCAATTATCCATTCCAAGACGTTTGATAACGGTATGATCTGCGCATCCGAGCAGAGCGTTATCGCGGCAGCTCCGATATACGATGCCGTAAAGGCTGAATTCAGCAAGCGAGGCTGCTATTTCCTCAATCCCGAGGAAACCGAAAAGGTTAGAAGGACTATTATCATAAACGGCGCTCTCAACGCAAAGATTGTCGGACAGAAGGCCGCTACCATTGCCGCTTTGGCGGGCGTTGAGGTGGATCCGGCGACAAAGATTCTCATCGGCGAGGTTGAAAGCGTAGATTTTTCGGAGGAATTTGCTCATGAAAAGCTTTCTCCCGTACTTGCAATGTATAAGGCCGAGAGCTTTGAGGACGCTATGGACAAGGCAGAGGCTCTTGTTATAGGCGGAGGTCACGGTCATACATCCTCTCTTTATATCAATGCGACAACAGAGAAGGAAAAGATTGCGGCATTCAGCGAAAGAATGGAAACCTGCCGTATCCTTATAAACACACCGTCTTCTCAGGGCGGTATCGGCGATCTTTACAATTTCAAGCTCGCTCCCTCGCTTACGCTTGGCTGCGGCAGCTGGGGCGGCAACTCGGTTTCCGAGAATGTCGGCGTTAAGCACCTTATCAATATTAAGACAGTAGCCGAGAGGAGAGAGAATATGCTTTGGTTCAGAGCGCCTGAAAAGGTTTATTTAAAGAAGGGTTGTCTCCCTGTTGCTCTTAGCGAGCTTAAGGATGTTATGGGCAAGAAGAGAGCGTTCATCGTTACGGACTCCTTCCTCTATGCTAACGGCTATACGAAGCCCATCTCCGACAAGCTTGATGAAATGGGTATCGTTCACAAGACATTCTCCGACGTTGAACCAGATCCTACGCTTGCTTCCGCTAAGAAAGGCGCTGCGGAAATGACAGCGTTCAAGCCCGATGTAATAATTGCTTTCGGCGGCGGCTCCGCAATGGACGCAGGTAAGATTATGTGGGTTCTTTACGAGCATCCCGAGGTTGATTTCATGGATATGGCTATGCGCTTCATGGATATCAGAAAGAGAGTTTACACATTCCCGAAGATGGGCGAGAAGGCTTACTTTATAGCCGTTCCCACATCCTCCGGCACAGGCTCCGAGGTTACGCCCTTCGCTGTTATCACAGATGAAAAGACGCATATTAAGTATCCTCTTGCGGACTATGAGCTTATGCCCGATATGGCTATAGTTGACGCCGATATGATGATGTCCGCTCCCCGCGGTCTTACATCCGCTTCGGGTATCGACGCTCTTACACACGCCATCGAAGCTTACGGCTCCATGATGGCTACAGATTTTACCGACGGTCTTGCTCTTCGCGCATGCAAGCTTATATTTGAAAATCTTCCCGCTTGCTACAACAACGGTCAGACAGACGCGGCAGCGCGCGAGAAGATGGCTAACGCCGCCACAATGGCAGGTATGGCGTTTGCAAACGCATTCCTCGGCGTTTGCCACTCTATGGCGCATAAGCTCGGCGCGTTTCATCACATTCCTCACGGTGTTGCCAACGCCCTCCTTATAGACCGTGTAATGAGATTCAATGCGGCGGAGGTTCCCGCGAAAATGGGTACATTCCCGCAGTACGATCATCCTCATACTCTTGCGCGTTATGCTGAAATTGCGGATTATCTCGGAATAAAGGGCGAGACAGATTCCGACAAGCTTGAAAACCTTATAACGGCTATCAACGACCTTAAGGAATCCGTCGGTATCAAGAAGACAATTAAGGATTACGGCATAGACGAGAAGAGCTTCCTTGAAACACTTGACGATATGGTAGAGCAGGCGTTTGACGATCAGTGTACCGGCGCTAATCCGAGACTTCCTCTCCTTTCTGAAATTAAGGAAATGTATCTCGCGGCTTATTACGGAAACTGAGGAAGCGTTTAGTAATTACAGTGAAAAGTGAACGCGGTCGGATTTTTGTGTGATATGGCGAAAAATATGCAGGTTCAATGCGTACCGAGCCGTAGGTCGGGTAAGTAATCGGCGGCTCCCATTTATTGCAAAAACGGCTTCGCACTCTCGGAGCCGTTTTGCAATGCGTTTACAGTGTTAAAGAATTTGAAACACATCCGTTGACAAGAGAAAAATTAAGTGATATACTGATAATGTCGTATTTTTTGATAAATAGGCATAAAAATAATTATAGGAGGAGAACGTCAATGTATAAAATACTGAGAAAAGAAGTACTCAATCCCACAGTTACGCTGATGGATATAGAGGCTCCTTTTGTTGCGAAGAAAGCTTTGCCCGGTCAGTTCATTATCCTTCGCGTTGATGAACAGGGCGAAAGAATTCCGCTGACAGTAGCAGACTATGACCGCGAGAAAGGGATTGTAACAATTATTTTCCAGGTTGTAGGAGGAACTACAGAGCTTCTTAACCACAAGGAAGAGGGCGAGTATATTCAGGACTTCGTAGGTCCTCTCGGAAAGCCCACAGAAATTGAAGGTCTTAAAAAGGTATGCGTTGTAGGCGGCGGCGTAGGCTGCGCTATCGCTTATCCCATCGCAAAGGAGCTTTCCAAAAACGGAGCCGTTGTCCACAGTGTTGTAGGCTTCAGAAATAAGGATCTTGTTATCCTTGAAGATGAATTCGCGAAGGCAAGCGAAAGATTGGTTATGATGACAGATGACGGAAGCTACGGCGATAAGGGTCTTGTAACGGACGCTCTTAAGAAGCTTATTGAAGAAGGCAATCAGTATGACGAGGTTATCTGCATAGGACCCATTATAATGATGAAGTTTATCTGCAAGCTCACTAAAGAGTACGGCATAAAGACTATGGTCAGCATGAACCCGATAATGGTTGACGGTACGGGCATGTGCGGCGGATGTCGGCTTACGGTCGGAGGAGAAACAAAGTTCGCCTGTGTAGACGGACCTGACTTTGACGGTCATTTGGTTGACTTTGACGAGGCTATGAAGCGCAGTTCCACTTACCGTGAATTTGAAGCGAGCGAAAGAGAGAAGGTATGCAACCTTTTCAAAAAGGAGGTAGAGTAATATGCCAAACATGAGCTTGACAAAAAATCCGATGCCTACACAAGAGCCGGATGTAAGAAATAAGAACTTTCTTGAGGTTGCTCTCGGCTACACCGAAGAGCAGGCGATAGATGAGGCGCAGCGCTGCCTTAACTGTAAGAACCCCAAATGTGTTCAGGGATGTCCTGTTCAGATACATATCCCTGAATTTATTCAAGAGGTTGCAAACGGCAATTTTGAAAAGGCTTATGAAATAATATCACTTTCCAGCTCCCTTCCCGCAGTATGCGGAAGAGTATGTCCTCAGGAATCGCAGTGCGAAAGCAAGTGCGTAAGAGGCATAAAGGGCGATCCGGTAGGTATCGGCCGTCTTGAAAGATTTGTTGCCGACTACCATAACGCTCAGGAAAATGTTAAGATAAACGTTCCCGAAAAGAACGGTCATAAGATTGCCGTTATCGGCTCCGGTCCGTCGGGTCTTACATGTGCGGGCGACCTTGCAAAGAAGGGCTATGACGTAACCGTATTTGAAGCTCTCCACCTTGCGGGCGGTGTGCTTGTTTACGGTATTCCCGAGTTCCGTCTTCCCAAGAGCATTGTTCAGAAAGAGGTTGACACTCTTAAGGCTCTCGGCGTAAAGGTTGAAACAAACATGGTAATAGGAAAGGTTCTCTCCATAGACGAGCTTATCGGCGAGTACGGCTTTGAGGCTGTATTTATCGGCTCGGGCGCAGGTCTTCCCAAGTTCATGAAGATTCCCGGAGAAAACCTCAACGGCGTATTTTCCGCAAACGAATTCCTTACCCGCGTAAACCTTATGAAGGCTTATAAGGAAGGCGCTCCCACGCCTATATTCCACGGACAGAAGGTAAGCGTTGTAGGCGGCGGTAATGTTGCTATGGACGCTGCAAGATGCGCAAAGCGTCTCGGCGCCGATGTAACGATAGTGTACAGAAGAACCGCGGAAGAGCTTCCCGCAAGGCATGAAGAGGTCGAACATGCGATGGAAGAGGGTATTCAGTTCAAGTTCCTTACAAGCCCGATTGAAATAAAGGGCAACGACGCAGGCTGGGTATCCGGCATGGTATGTCAGGAAATGGAGCTTTCCGAACCCGACGAATCAGGAAGAAGAAGACCGGTCGCAAAGGAAGGCTGCGTATTCGAGCATGAGTGCGACTGCGTTATCATGGCGCTCGGAACATCGCCCAATCCGCTCATCAAGTCCACAACAGAAGGTCTTGAAACACAGAAGTGGGGCGGCATTATAGCTAATGAGGACGGTCTCACATCGAGAGCGCATGTTTATGCCGGCGGTGACGCTGTAACTGGCGCGGCAACCGTAATACTTGCAATGGGCGCAGGTAAGGCGGCGGCAGCGGCAATCGATAAGGAAATCATGGGCGAATAAGATA
>CAZIBK010000096.1:0-5978 GCA_964537125.1 uncultured Oscillospiraceae bacterium | reverse complement strand
TACCTATGAAAAGAGCTTTCTGAAGGAAGCGCCGATTAGTTTCAAAATGCTGATTGGAGATGAAATTTTTTCTGCGAAAAGGCAAGCGGAGCGTTACAGCTTAGCTTGAGGCATTATTTTTGCCGGCTTTCGGGTAAAGTGATTGACTGTTTGACAAAAGTGTGATACAATAAAACAAACAGAGCTTATAAATCTAAAGGGGGAAACAGAGTATGAGAGGGTTATATTCATCAAAGACAAAGATACGGCATGATATCTTTACCGAAATTGCCCGTATGGCATATGAGGGGGACGACTGCAAAAAGCTGGATGAATTGCCTTATAAGATTGTGCCGGGCGAGATTGCCTCATACAGGGAAAGTATTTTTTTGGAGCGCGCCGTTGTGGGAGAAAGGCTCCGTGTGGCAATGGGGCTGTCATTGCGCAAAATATCCGAGCATGCTCCGATTTCTCAGGGGGTAGAGGCGAGCATTGTCGAGGAAAAATACTACGAACCGCCGCTTATCAATATTATAAAATTTGCGTGCCATTCTTGTCCGGAAAACAGGGTTATTGTAACGGAGGGCTGCCAAGGCTGTCTGGAGCATCCGTGCAAGGAAGTCTGCCCCAAGGGCGCAATTTCGATGGTAAACGGAAAATCGCATATTGATCAGGACAAATGTATAAAGTGCGGCAGATGCAGAGAGGCGTGCCCCTATAACGCCATTATCAAGCAGGAACGTCCATGCGCAAAGGCGTGCGGTATGGGAGCAATTCATTCCGACGAGTACGGCAGAGCGGAAATCGATCAGGATAAATGCGTTTCCTGCGGTATGTGTCTTGTCAGCTGCCCGTTCAGCGCCATTGTGGACAAAGGTCAGATTTATCAGACAATATTGGCGATAAAGAGCGGAACGCCGGTATATGCGATAGTGGCTCCCGCAGTTGCGGGACAATTCGGCCCCGATATGAAGCCCGAGAAAATACGTCCCGCTTTTCAGGCGCTCGGATTCAAGGACGTGGTAGAAGTAGCCATCGGAGCCGACTTATGTACCATTGAAGAGGCAAGGGACTTCATGGAAGAAGTCCCCGAAAAGCTGCCGTTTATGGCGACGTCAT
The DNA here is from genome assembly GCA_964537125.1 of uncultured Oscillospiraceae bacterium. Lineage (GTDB taxonomy): Bacteria > Bacillota > Clostridia > UMGS1883 > UMGS1883 > CAZIBK01. The sequence goes on along the minus strand of CAZIBK010000096.1, from coordinate 4,880 downwards.
GCTGTCCGGCATGGTCAATGATGGCAAAAAAGCTGTTCCCGGAATACGCGCATTGCATATCGATGGCGTTAACTCCTATGGTTTTGACCGCAAGATTACTTAAAGAAAAGGAACCTGACTGCAAGGTTGTATTCGTAGGGCCGTGTGCGGCAAAAAAGCTTGAAGCAAGCCGACGTACCATAAGAAGCTATGTGGACTTTGTTCTCACATTTGAAGAGGTTTTCGGTATGTTTCACGCGAAAGACATAAAATTCAAGGATCTTCCCGACGGCAAACCTCTGCAGGAGGCAAGCGCCGACGGCCGCGGCTTTGCCGCAAGCGGAGGCGTAGCAGGGGCGGTTGTTAAGGCGATAAAGCGTATGGACCCCGATCGCGAGGTGAAGGTTGTCAATGCCGAAGGTCTTCAGGATTGCAAAAAGATGCTTCAATTAGCCAAAGCGGGGAAATACAACGGTTACCTTCTTGAGGGGATGGCGTGTCCCGGCGGATGTATTGCCGGCGCAGGTACCGTGCAGCCTATAAAGCAAAGCGCCGCTTCGCTTCAGGCAATGAAAAAAGAGGCTGCCTTTGAAGAATGCTCCGATACGCCGTATGAAAACGTGCTGTCAAAATTGGAACAGCTGTAAGACAATTAAAAAATCCCGCGCTCGGAAATTTTATTCGAGCGCGGGATTTTTTGGTTATTGCTGTACAATTTCTCTGTTTTTAATATCCTTGGCGAAAATAAGCTTAAAGAGAGTTCTTACAAGCGGCTGAATAAAGAAGAGCTGAGTGAAGAACGCAAACGGAAAGTTAAAGCATACAAGCTTCAGCCAATTTGCAAGAAGCGTAAAAATATTAAAGCCCATATAATACGGGTAGTAGAAAAACGCCGCCAGAAGGCTCATTGCGGGACACATAAGACCTACCGTAGCGCAGATGATTGCGGATTCAAAAATCATATGGTGAGTATTCTTCGGGTCAAAAACCTTACAGGCAAGCTTGAAGGAAGACGGACTGCCCATAAAAATCTCCAACGAGTAGGCAAATATAAATTCGATAAGTATTACAGCCCATATAGGCAGATTATGCGCAAACATATAAACTCCGCCGTTAGCGCGAATGGCATGAAGTACGCTTGTCTCGCCGGTGATTGACATTAGAGTTGTTCCGTTTACGACATAAAGACTGTAAAATACATAGGCGTGTACTGTGACGACTACTGTGAGAAAGGCAAAAACCATTCTCTGAAATTGATTCCTTGGCATATTTTTTCTCCTTTTTTTGCACAAAAAACACAAGCGGCGGGGCATAAATCAATAAAAATAATGTTCCGTTATCAGATTTATGCGCGCTTGCGCCACTTGTGTCGTTATGCATTAGTATTATTTAATTGCTTTGATATTTTAACATCAAAAATGAAATTTTGTCAAGCAAAAAATTACTCAGCCGCAGATAATTTTTCCGCAGGCTATTTTTTCACCCGAATTGCCGCTCGGCTGAGTTGTGAAATCATCGTAAGAGGAATGCAGTATTACGACCCTTCCTATAATATCGCAGACTTTGAATCGGTTTGTGGTAAACTGCATATATGCTTTGCCGCGGTTTGCGAAAAGAGGCGGAAAATCGCCCTCGTGCATCGGATGGGGTTCGTCTGCGGGATTAAAATGCCCCAAGGCGTTTTTAAATTCATCGGAGCAGTCTCCGCCGCAATCCGTACCGCTGTGTATGTGAAGACCGTGTATATTCGTTTCGGTGGGATTAAGCCCCGATATATTTACAGTGACGAGTACCTCGCAGCCCATCTGACGGAATGTCACTTTTCCGCATATGGCGGGATTTGAATTGCCGCCTTTAATTATTGCATACGCGTTCATATAATTAAACATCCTTTCGTTTAATTATATGACCTCAGGCGGGGATTTGACAGCCCGCGGAATCGATTGAATAATTATCTTTATATATCAAATCGGAAACGGCGGTAAATTCATAGCCTGAGTCAATGAGCGCGTCAAGAAGCTCGGGAAGTGCGGAGGCAGTCTGCCTTGTGCCGTTATGGAAAAGGATTATCGAACCGGGCTTTACCCTGTCCATTATACGGTTTTTCATTTCCGCCGCGGACAATTCCTTCCAGTCGAGGCTGTCAACATCCCACTGTATGCAGGTTCTGCCTGTTTCCTTGGCGGCAAGGATGGAATCGTTTGTATAGTCGCCCGACGGCGCGCGGCAAAGGGTGGGGGATATGCCGATAACCTTTTTTATTGCTTCGTCGCATTTGTCCATATCGGTCTTTATTTCTTCCTTGGAGAGGGTTGAATAAAGAGTATGGCTGTAGCTGTGGGAGGCTATTTCGTGTCCGCTGTCCGAGAGCTTTTTTAATGATTCGGGATATTTTTCCGCCCACTGCCCCGTGACAAAGAATGTTGCCCGGCAGTTTTTGCTTCGGAGTACGGATATTATTTCGTCGATATCATCATCGTTCCACGCGCTGTCAAAGGTGACGGCAATTTTTTTGCCGGTTCCGGAAACGCAGTATATCGGAAGCTCCCTTACTGATGTGGAGACAGAAGCGCTTTTATAAGCAATGGGAAGGAAAAATGAAAAGACTGCCAACACCAATGCCGCCAATACTGCGGAACGTTTTGTGAATACCAATATTCTCATGAGCTTTCCTCCGATACGGATGAATTTTTGACTGCCTTATAATATGATATGATTCCCTCGCATACGGCGCTTGCCATGCGCGTCTGATAATCCTTTGACAAAAGAAGCTTTTCCTCCTCGGGGTTTGAAATGAAGCCGCATTCGACTATTACGGCGGGAATAGCCGCGTTCCTCATAAGATAGAGAGATTTCTCGGCCTCTGAAATATCGCGCGTTTGATTTTCGGGATCGATTTCCCTTATTTCATCCATAATGAGCTGGGCAAGGAGCGTTGACTGAATAAAATTATTTGAGTAAAGAACCTCGGCGCCGCGGTATTTTGATTGCCGGAATTTATTCATATGTATGCTTACGAATATGTCGGCGGGAGTTTCGCTCATTATATCAAGCCGCATTTTCATATCGGTTTTTTTCTTTTCGTCAAGTCCGTTTTTATCTTCGCGGGTCATGACAACCTTATAACCGCGCTCGGTAAGCTCTTCCTTAAGCTTTTTTGCTATGACGATGTTTAAATCGCTTTCAACAGTTCCGTTTTTGCTGACAGCGCCGCCGTCGGGAGCGCCGTGACCTGCATCGATTATAACGCACTTAATATCCTTGTGCTCAAAATTTTCGGCTTCGGAGCTTTTGTTTGCGAAGGATATGGCAATAAGTATTACTGTCAATCCTATGGCTAAAAACAGGATACCGCGTCTTATTACAATTATCAACGGCGCCACCTCACTGAAATTTGATATTACCACTCTATGAGATATTTCGGAAAAAATGCCCAAATACTCGTTGTAATAGCCGCAGAATTATTGCATATAATCTATTTAAGCAAAGACATAATGAGATGTCTTTTACATAAAGGAGTTGTTAAGGATGGATAATAATTTTATAAGTCTTGAAGGAGCAGTCGATGGAGATGTAAGCTACAGTCACAATGTTATGGACGAGGAATTTTACAAATTTACGCTGAATGTGTCGCGCCTTTCGGGAACGATAGATGCGCTTCCCGTTACCGCTCCGAAAAAGCTGATAGAGGAGATGAATCTTCATTCGGGAGACACAATTTCCGTCACGGGGCAGCTGAGAAGCTATAATAAATATCTTGATAACAGAACGAGACTGATACTTACCGCTTTCGCCAAATCCATAGACGAAGGAGAGGGGGAAAGCGAAAATCCGAACAGCGTCATATTGAACGGATATATATGCAAGGCGCCGACATACCGCAAAACGCCGTTCGGACGTGAAATAACAGACGTTATTATCGCCGTGAACCGAGCTTTCAACCGCTCGGACTACATTCCGACAATATGCTGGGGAAAGAATGCGCTTCTATGCCGCGACCTTCCGGTCGGCACGAATGTTCTGATAAAGGGAAGACTTCAATCCAGAGAATATACCAAGCGAAACGGAGATGATTATGAGATACGGACAGCATATGAGGTTTCGGTGGGAGAAATAGAAGAAATTTCGTAATTTGTATTGCATGGCGGCTTGTTTTGTTGTATAATCAATACAGAAACGGGGTGCAATATGAAAATCATAGGGCTTGATTACGGCGAGGCGCGAATAGGCGTTGCCGTAAGCGACATATTTGAAACAATAGCAAGTCCGTTGGACACTATTTCCGAAAAGGATCGCGAAAAGCAGCTTGAAAAGGTGCTTGAAGCAATAAAGCGCGAGGGTGCGGAAAAGATAGTTGTCGGGCTTCCTATGCGTATGGACGGCTCTATGGGTCATAGAGCGGAGTACACAAAGGCTTTTGCAGAGGAGCTTTCCGAAAGGAGCGCCCTGCCCTTTGTTATGTGGGACGAGCGGTTGTCCTCCGCAGAAGCCCACAAGGTGCTTGATTACGGCGGCGTCAGCGGCAAAAAGCGCAAGACGAAGGTTGATAAAATAGCCGCGGTTCTCATATTACAGACGTATCTTGACAGTCAAATTCACAGATGAAAGGAATATAACAATGGACAACGAAAATAAAGATGAAATTCTTGACGCGATGGAGGATTTTGATATTCTCGATAACATTGAGTACGAAGGGAACACCTATTTTGTCATGACGCCTATAGAAAGCAAGGACGAAGAGGGCGAAGTCTTTATAATGAAGCTCGTTGAGGTTAACGGAGCCGAAATGCTTGAGTCGGTCGACGACGATGAAATTTTTGATCCGATTTACGAAATTTTCAAGCAGAATAATAAGGACGAATTTGAGTTTTTGGATTGATTTTTCATATAATACGTGGTAT
>CAZIBK010000095.1:0-6016 GCA_964537125.1 uncultured Oscillospiraceae bacterium | reverse complement strand
CTTTAAATGCCTCTTTAAAATAACGTTATTTTATGTTGTACACTATTATATACAGAGAAAAAAGCGAAAAGGTTTCACAAATCAAATAAATTTCAAATCGAATTGAAACCGATAATCAAAAAATGCTTTTCAAAGGTTTCTTATCGGAACTATACATATGTCCGCAGGAATAACCCATCCGTAATAAAATCGGACAGGAACGCAGCTTCACGGAAAGCTTTCGGTTTAAAAAACAAAAAGATTTTTCGGATTGAACAAAACCATGCAAATTTACGTTTTTTCGGCGCATGAAAAGGCTGCGGCAAAATGTTTTTTCAGAAACAGATTGCCGCAGCCTTTTTTTATTCCTTCGGGGATATTGTTGCTTTTAAAAAGAGAAAGGCTATATTGCTTTGCCCGTTTGTTGTATATTTTACGGGGATAGAGGCGGATTCATATACCGCAATGCCGTTTGAAACCGTCAGCGTGACTGCCGCCCTGCCAAGCTCAAGCCCGGGGAGGGGCATATCCGCAAAATCGGTTAAAATGCTGCCGTCTATTGAAGATGCAAAAACCAAGTCGGAGCCTGACCTGTAAGAGTAGGTGCAGGAGGAAATGACGTCATCGGGGAGAATCTGAAAAATGAGAGAGGCGCTTCCCAATTCGCCCGTCATCGTTTGAGTGTCGGCGTCGGGGTTATATAAATCATATTCCGATGTTGCCATAGAGAGGATGACATTCTCTTCATAGCCTTCAAGAGCCGCAGTATCGGAAAGAGCCTTTTTAAGAACCTCCTTATCGCTTTCGGAAACGGGAGTTATTATAACCGCTGTCCGCATGACGTTATCCCAGAAAACGCTTTTGCCGAAGGCTTCACCGATGGCGCGGATGGGCATATAAGTTGTGCCGTCCCTTAAAATGGGATAAACCCGTGCGCCGTTTACATCCTTTGCGATAAATTCCTCTCCGTCGATATAAATATTGATATAGTCATTAAGCGTCGGAGCGCCGCCCTGCTCGCCTATAAAAACAGTCTTAGTGTCCTGCTGCCACGCAATGGAGAGGCTGAAGGCTTCCGCTATGGCGCGGACGGGAACATATGTAGTGCCGTTTTCAACAAAGGGCGGAACGGAGGCGCCGTTTACATCGGTCGGGTCGAGAGTGACGCCGTCAATTTCGATGTAAATACCCTCGCGCAGGGGGAACGGCTCGGAAGAAACACCGTCCGCGAGGGCAGGAACGGAAAAAAGCATACAGCATACAACCAAAGCCGCCGACAGTTTTTTAATAAGCTTCATAACAGAACATCCTTTCAAATAATTTAAATCGGAGCGGTGCTTCGATTTAAATCTCTTATCATCCCTGCCCTGCGATAAGAGATTGAGTTTAATCCCTGTTTATACCGATGCAGGGCGGCGGAACAGAAATTATTATAATACAATTATAACAGCCGTGAAGGAATATTGCAACCGTTTTTTAAGGGTTAAGGAGAGCCGCCGGGCGGTCAGCCGTCCGCGCGGGTTTAAAGCCGAGTTTTAGCCGGAGTGCGTGTTCTAATTTTTTTACGCCCGCCATATAAATTAGCAGAAGGAGGCTTTGTCATGAAGGATTACATCGAAGAGCGGGCGAGAGCCTTAGCTCATTACATCATAGACAACAAGGCTACCGTGCGGGACGCGGCGAAAAAATTTGCTCTGTCAAAGTCAAGCGTACATAAGGATGTGACGGGAAGGCTTGAAAAAATAAGCCCTGTCCTCGCGGCAGAAACGAAAAAGGTTTTGGAGCATAACAAGGAGGAGCGGCACATACGCGGCGGCATGGCGACAAAGAGAAAGTACGAGCTGATGCGGGAAGAAAAGGCGGAAAAATAAGTCAGGCTTTTGAGGTACGGAACTCTATCGCGTGGGCAACGGAGGGAATGGTTTCGCCCTGCATTGTCATGAGGGGAGAGAGAAGCGCTCCCGTTGCGATAAAGAGAACGCGGTGCATATGAAGATGGCGAAGCTGCGGAAGAATGTAGCCCGCCAGAACCGAGGCGCTGCAGCCGCAGCCGCTTCCGCCGGAGTGAACGTCCTGCTTTTCGGCGTCAAATATGAGACAGCCGCAGTCCTCGTAATTTTGGGATATGTCTATATTGTCCCGCGCCAGCAAGTCGATGGCTATCCGCTTGCCGAGGCTGCCGAGGTCGCCGGAGAAAATCATGTCGTAGTCCTTGGGGGAGGCGCCGAGAGCCGACAGATGATCGGAAAGAGTGCCGCAGAAGGCGGGAGCCATCGCGGCGCCCATGTTATTTGCGTCCTTTATTCCGGGGTCGGCTATGACGCCTGCTGTCGCATGGGTAATATAGGGCCCGCTTCCGTCCCTTTCAAGGATGACCGCGCCGCTTCCCGTGACAGTCCACTGTGCGGAGGGCGGACGCTGACCGCCGTACTCCAGCGGAAGGCGGAACTGCTTTTCGCTTGAACAGAAATGGCTGCAAGTGGCGGCTATGGCGCGTTCGCATCCTCCCGCGATAAGGCTTGCGGCGACAAAAAGACTCTCCGCCATGGTCGAGCACGCGCCGTAGAGTCCGAGATAGGGAATGGAAAAATTCCGTGCGGCGTAGCCCGTTGCCGTACACTGATTGAGAAGGTCGCCCGAGGCGAGGAAATCTATATCGGAATATTTGAGTCCGCCCTTAAAAAGAGCGGTATCGACTGTTTCCTTGAAAAGGGCGCTTTCCGCATCCTCCCATGTTTTTTTGCCGAAGTACTCGTCGCGCTCGATTCGGTCAAAACATTCGCGGAGAGGTCCCTCTCCTTCCGTTTTCCCCGCAACGGCGGCATATGAATGTACCGACGGGGGAGAATCAAAGGCGAGGGTGGAGCGTCCGAGCTTTTTGAATGAGGGCATATTTTTCCTCCTAACATAAAAACTAACGTAAAAAGAAATAGTATATCAGTCCGCAGATGAAGCTTGCCGCCGTGCCGTAGACTATGACGGGACCCGCTATGACGAACATTTTTTGCGCAAGACCCGTGATAAAGCCCTCGGCTTTAAATTCTATGGCAGGGGAAACCACGCTGTTGGCAAAGCCCGTTATGGGGACAAGCGTTCCGGCTCCCGCGAAGCGGGCAATCGCGTCAAAGATGTGCAGCGCGGTAAGGAGCGCCGCCAATCCGATAAGAGTTACGGACACGCTTGTGGAGGCAAGCGAGTCGCTCATTCCGCGGGAAAGATAAAAATTCTTTAAAGCCTGCCCGATAACGCATATAAAGCCTCCGACGGCGTATGCCTTTATTGTATCGGTCACAATCGGCGAGGGCTTTGACCTCTCCTTGACGAACTGCGCGTATTGCTGTTTTGATAATTCCATTTATTACACCTCGGAGTTATTTTGCGCAGACGAAAAAAATATATGCGTATTTGATAAAAGGTCTCTAAAAAGGTTGACAAACGTCTACCGATGTGGTAATATCAAGGTAGACACTTGTAGACCTTAAGGAGGGAAAATCATGAAAACAAAATTGTCGGACAGCGAGTGGAAGCTGATGAACCGCCTTTGGGACGGATCTCCGATGACTATCACAAGCCTGACGGCGGAGCTGAAGGATGAAACTCACTGGAGCAAAAACACGGTTATCACCATGCTTTCGCGGCTTGAAAGCAAGGGGGCTGTGCGGCATGAGGAGGGCGGGCGCGCAAAGCTTTATTACCCGAGCGTTGCCCGTGAGGACGCGGTGAAAGCAGAGACGGAGAGCTTTCTTGATAAGGTCAGCACTTCGGGTTTTGCGCTGATGGTGAACGCGATGGTCGAGAGCCGCCGCCTCACAAGTGAGGACATAGAGGAGCTTCAAGCGATTTTGGATAAGGCAGGCGAAGAAAAGTGATTGAGATAATATTTTCATCCTCGGTACTGATTGCAGCGCTTTTGATTTTGAGGAAGGTTTTTGAAAAAAGCATACCGAGGCGTTTGCAGTACGGACTGTGGGCATTGGTGCTGATAAGGCTTTTAGTGCCGGTGACGTTCCCCGGGCTGAGCTTGGGCGCATTACCGACCTCAGAGGAGGCGGACAGTGTTTCGGAGAGGCAGATTTACGTTCTGCCGATAGACAGCCGCCCGGCAAGCGATTTCCCCGAAGCGGAACAGGCACTGCCGGGGGAGGCTGTGGCAAGTGCCGAAAGCTTTGGATATAATGTACTGTCAAAGGACGGGACAAGGGTAATAAAATATGCCGATATTATGACGCTGAGTGAGGTTTTGACATTTGTATGGACAGCCGGTATGGCATTTATGCTTATCCGGACTGTTTTCTCAAATCTGCGTTTTTGGCGAAGGCTGAAAAAGACGCGAAGGGTGTATGACGTTCCCGGATGCAGGTACAGGGTATATATGGCGGAGGGGTTATCGTCCCCATGCTTCTTCGGGCGTGCAATATACCTCACAAAAGAGGCTGTTTCCTCACCTGAGACACTGCGCCATGTGCTTGTACACGAGGAGATACACGGCAGGCATTTTGATCCGCTGTGGGCGCTGCTTCGGAATGTGTGCCTTATAATTTACTGGTTTAATCCGTTTGTATGGGCGGCTGCCGCTGCCTCGCGCATCGACTGTGAGCTTGCCTGTGACGAAGGAGCGCTCAGGGTTTTGGGCAGCGGGGAGCGTATTGCTTACGGAAGAACACTTTTATCGCTCATACCTGTGAAGAAGACGCAGCCGAACATCCTCCTTTCGGCAACAACGATGAACTTGGGCAAGCGGCAGCTCAAAAGGCGCATCAGCCGTATTGCGGAAAACCGATGCAGTAAGGTGTTTGTATGCGTTGCCGCGGCTGCTTTGGCGGCTGTAATCTGTGCGGCAGCCTTCGTCGGCAATGCGGAGCGAAAGCCTCTGACGGGAGAAGAACTGCAATATTTTAATGAGGAGTTTTTTAACGGCAGCTATATGAATATACGCAACCAGTTTCTGTCGTCTGTGTATGAAAGCACAGAGGATATAAATCTGCTTGACTTGTTCTACTGCGGAACGGGGATAGAAGCCGAAATGACCGATGAGGAAAACGCAGCTCTTGAAGCAGCGGGATGGGTACTCTTTTTAGACGTGATAAAGCTCCCGACAGAGGATATAAATGCAACCCTAAAAAAATACGCGGGTACGGAGCTTGAGAAGACGAATAAAATAGGTCTTGACAGCTTTATTTACCTTTCGGAATACGACGCATATTATATAATGCACGGCGATACCAATTACCGTATGGGCGTAGATATAGCCTGCGGAGAGAAGCAGGGCAAGTATGTTTATTTGTACTACAACGATTTGTTTATGGGAGACGGGTGGAAATGCGTGACGCTGAAAAAATCGGGGACAGAATATTTGTTTGTGTCCAACGTGACGACAAAAAGACCGCAGATTGCGACAGTTTATCCGAAAAACCCCGCGGCGAAGGTTCCCGTTCAAGGCACAGAAGCGGGGTATAAAGAGGCTGCCTTGGAACGGCATACGGGAGACTGTGCCGAACGGTTAGACGGATATTTGCAGGGGGATAATCTGATAAGGATATACCGCTCGACGGACGGAAATGTCTATGCTGCGGTGATTTACGATGATTCGCCGGAGGACTGGGATGCAGGATGCTTTTTAACTCTTCCCGAAAATGATTATGAAGCGAACTATTTTTGGGAGCTTTTCGGGTATGGAGGTCCGATAATTTCCTACGGAGACAATACGGAGGACAAAACGTGTTATGATTACTGTACCTTCTCCGAGGACGGCGTGCTTCTGCTTCTTGCCGAGGTATATACGGAAAAGGGGAAGGAGCCGAAGCTTATTGACCTTGACGGCAACGGCGAAAATGAGCTTGCCGCGGGCGGAAAGATACTCTTCCAAAGAGAAGGCGTAATTTGCGAAGCTGACATCAGTGCGGCATTGGGATACAGGTACAGCCTTAATTTCGGGGAATGGGACAAGAATTACCGCCGCCTTGACGTGAGCGGCATTGATGAAAAGACGGGAAAAAGTTTTGAAGGATATGTCTTCTTTGACGGAAAGAATATTCTT
>CAZIBK010000094.1:0-6112 GCA_964537125.1 uncultured Oscillospiraceae bacterium | reverse complement strand
ATGCCTTGGCAAAAGTTTGTCTACAGTCAGAAGCCGACGGGAGATTAAAATCCCGTCGGCTTTATTGTTTGTCTGTCAGTTGGTGACTACCTTTTCTGTTTCCTTGTCGAAGATATGTATCTTCTCAGGGTCAAACGCAATCTTAATGATATCACCGCGGCGAGCTGTCGAGGAGGGCTTAACGCGAGCTGTCATACTGATTTCATCTATTGTCAGGAACAGATATGTTTCAGCACCCATAAGCTCTGTTACGTCAACGGAAGCGCTTACGATATTATCCGCAAACTTCATGAGGGAATCTTCGTCGTCATAAAGATCCTCGGGACGAATGCCGAGTGTTACTTCCTTGCCGATGTAGCCTGCTTCGGTAACCTTAGCCGCTCTGGAGGGTGAGAGCTTAATTTTCTTACCTTCGCCGAACTCAACGAGAACATCGCTGCCGCTCTTGATAAGCTTAGCGTCGCAGAAGTTCATCTGCGGGCTTCCGATGAAGCCTGCAACGAATACGTTTACGGGATCGTTGTAAAGAACCTGCGGGCTGTCAACCTGCTGGATGAAGCCGTCCTTCATAACAACGATTCTTGTACCCATTGTCATAGCCTCTGTCTGGTCATGCGTAACGTAAATGAAGGTTGTCTGAAGTCTCTGATGAAGCTTTGTAATTTCGGTTCTCATCTGAACACGAAGCTTTGCATCGAGGTTGGAGAGAGGTTCGTCCATAAGGAATACCTTAGGTTCGCGAACTATAGCACGACCGAGCGCAACTCTCTGGCGCTGACCGCCGGAAAGAGCCTTCGGCTTTCTTTCGAGAAGATGCTCGATGCCGAGGATGCGGGCAGCTTCATGAACTCTCTTATTGATTTCTTCCTTGGGAGTTTTACGAAGCTTAAGACCGAATGCCATATTTTCAAATACGGACATATGAGGATAAAGTGCATAGTTCTGGAAAACCATTGCGATATCTCTGTCCTTGGGAGCGATATCGTTTACAAGGCGGTCGCCGATGTAAAGCTCGCCTTCGGTAATTTCTTCAAGACCTGCGATCATACGAAGCGTTGTGGACTTACCGCAGCCGGAGGGACCGACCATGATTATAAATTCCTTGTCCTTGATTTCAAGATTGAAATCGTGTACGGCCGTAACGTTGCCGGGATATCTTTTGTAGATGTGTTTAAGTGATAAACTTGCCATTTGTATTCAACCTCCTAATATTTAAAAGCACAAACGCTTTCGGAAAGAAAACGCTGACAGACAACGCCGTACGGCTCGGAACATATTTATCTTGCGCGTTTTCCGCTGTTTTAATCCGAAATTTAATTCAAAAAAACATCGGTAAGTACCGCAAAAAAAACCTGAACCGTCATACGCACACCGCGATAAGTAGTGCTTCTTTAATTTACAATTAGTATAACATAAAGTTTTGGATTTGGCTATTCACTAAATTGCCAAAATTGAAATTGCATATTTGTGAGTATTGCATATATTTGCACTCGGTTTACATAATAAAACGCCTTTAAAGACTTCCTCCGATTATGTCAACCTCGTTTTCTGTCAAAAAGCGGTATTCTCCCGGAGAGAGAGAAGCGTCGAGGGGAAGCGATGCAAAAGAGATTCTTTTCAGATAGACGACGCGGTTTGACACCGCCTCAAACATTCGCTTTACCTGATGAAATTTGCCCTCGATTATTTTTATTATGCACTCGTTTTCGGAAAGAGGGGTTATTTCGCAGGGCTTTGTTATATAGCCGCCTATGTCGACGCCGCGCTCAACGGTTTGCTTATCCGCGCCGGAGAGCGGAAGGGCGAGACGCGCGTAATATTCCTTCGGCACCTTTTTCGAGGGAGAGAGAAGGGCGTGGGCAGTTTGTCCGTCGTTTGTCAGAAGCAGAAAGCCCTCTGTGTCTATATCGAGCCTTCCCACGGGAAAAAGGGAGTATCGGGATAAATTTTCGGGCAGAAGGTCGAGGACGGTTTTTTGAGAGGGATCCTCAGTCGCGCTTATGACGCCGAGAGGCTTATTCATCATTATATATATGAACCTTCGGTAGAGGGTCTCTTTTCCGTCCACCGAAAGAGACGCCCTTTCGTCAACCCGTAGGGAAGGGTCGGTTAAGACCTCGCCGCCGAGAGAGCAAAGACCTTTTTTGATTTTAAGCCGCGCCTCTCTGCGAGTCAGACCGGCAGAATCTGCCACAAGCTTGTCAAAACGGACGAGAGCCAATGGAAATTACCTCCTTTCGGGTCTATTCGAGACCTGTCATAAATCCTGCGATATTTACGCTTGATATGTCGCCGCCGATTATTTTCCCGTCACGGACAATGAGATTGGCGCGGCAGTCCCCGAAGGGATGATTATATACATCATATGTATAGACCTTGCATTTTTCTCCGCGATAAGGGGAAAGGTCGAATCCGCATTCGGTCTGAAGCGCGTTGTAATTTTCATATACGGCGTCAAATTCATCGGGAACGGTGATATTGCTTTCGGAATACGAGTCGGACACATCATATCCCAAATCCCTCAGGTATTCGCCGTAGTCGGGCTTGGAATATACCGACGGGGCAAAAAATACGAGAAACGAGATAAGTGCGGCAACGGCTTTTTTCAACAAGCACACATCCTTTTAATATATGTAATATGTATATGCGTTTACGGAAAAATTATGCGGACAAAATTAAAAGGCGGCGCGAGTGATTATGTATAGCTGACGCTCGGTCTAAAAAAGGCTTGGACAAAATCCAAGCCTTTAAATAATCAGTCTGCACTGTAGGGCATGAGAGCGATATGCCTTGCTCTCTTGATAGCTGTTGTAAGCTGGCGCTGATGCTTTGCGCATGTGCCTGTGACTCTTCTGGGAAGAATCTTTGCGCGCTCGGATACGAAGCGGCGAAGCTTTGCAACATCCTTGTAATCGATATAGTCTACCTTGTCCACACAGAACTGGCAGACCTTTTTCTTGGCTCTGCGGTTTCTGTATGTCTTTTCGGATCTTTCTGTCATAGCCTTAAACCTCCCTTTTTAAAATGGTAAATCATCGTCTGTTCCGAGCGGAGATATGGGATCCGGAAGATCTCCGAAGGGCGAATCGTTGAACGACGGAGCGGACTGCGAATACGCGGACTGCTGCGAAGCGCCTGCCGAAGCCTGAGCGCTCTTCTTTGATTCAACAAAATACGCCTGATCTACAACGACATCCGTCGCGTAGCGATTGTTGCCGTCGTTATCCTTCCAGGAACGGGTTTGAATACTTCCCTCAACGCAAACAAGGTTGCCCTTCGCGAAGTATTTTGAAATAAATTCGGCTGTTCGCCTCCAGGCAACACAGTTTATAAAATCCGTCTGCCTTTCGCCGTTCTGAGACGAATAGTTGCGGTCCACCGCCAGAGAGAATGAGCAGGAGCTTATTCCCGACTGAGTGGAACGAAGTTCGGGGTCGCGGGTAAATCTGCCGATAAGAATTACTTTATTCAACATTTTCTCACCCTCCGAATTACTCTTCGATTTTGACAACTATTGTTCTGAGAACACCGTCGGTAATTCCGTAAATTCTCTCAAGCTCTGCGGGGAACTCGGGAGCGGAACTGAACTTTACAAGCGTATAAAAGCCTTCAGTCTTGTAATTGATAGGATAAGCAAGTCTCCTCTTACCCCAAACGTCAACGCTTTCAACAGTGCCGTGAGCTTCAATAAGGCTCCGGAACTTATCGGAAAGAGCAGTGAGCTTTTCTTCATCGAGCGCAGCGTCAAGAACGAAAATGGTCTCATACTTGTTTGTGATTTCTGCCATTTTTCTACACCTCCTTATGGACTTTTGGCCCCGTTGCACACGGAGCAAGGATGCGGAAGGGATTTGTTTTCCGCATTTGTTAATTATAAACGAAAAACGGGAGCCTTGTCAATAGATTTTTTCAAAAAAATCGGTTTGCGAAAAAATTCTGCGAAGTGCACAGTTTTTAAACGCAAATTTGTACAAAAAAGCAAAAGGGAAAAAGGCGTTCTTTGTAGAAGATATACAGTAAGACATGAAAAAAACGAGGGGGAAACGGAAATGAAAGTTTACGATGGAGAACATATCAGAAATATAGCGGTCATGGGTCATTCCGGCTCGGGCAAGACCGCATTTATAGAAGCGGCGCTGTTTAAGGCGGGCGTTACCGACAGGTGGGGCAAGGCGGCTGACGGCAACACCGTATGCGACTATGACAGCGAGGAAATAAGGCGGCAGATGTCGGTCAACTGTACGGTTGCGCCCTTTGAATGGCGGACTGCCAAAATTTCCGATACAAAGGTAAACCTTATCGACACACCCGGCTATTTTGACTTTGCGGGCGAGGTTATGAGCGCTCTTAGGGTTGCCGACAGCGTGCTTATAGTTATAAACGGAAAAGAAGGCGTTGAGGTCGGCGCGGAATTTGCATGGCAGTATGCAACCGAGCAGGGAAAGCCGAAGATGATATTTGTGAACAATATGGACGATTCCGACGTGTCCTTCAGAAGCACGCTGACTCTTTTAAAGGATAAATTCGGCACATCTATAGCTCCGTTCCGCGTTCCTACCAGAGAAAACGGGCATCTCACGGGCTATGTAAACATAGTGAGCGGCAAGGCGTACAGCGTGAAGGGCGAGCTTGAGATGGAGGTGCCTATTCCCGACAAGTACCTTGCAAGCTATGAGCATTATCACAACATTCTTGCGGAAGCGGCCGCAATGAGCGACGACGAGCTTTTGGAAAAGTATCTCGGCGGCGAGGCGATAACAGACGATGAAATGCGCGGCGCTCTTAAGCAGGGCGTAAAGAAGGGCGCAATAGTTCCCGTGTACGGCGGATGCGCCGCAGGGGGCTTCGCTATACGCTCGATTATGGATGCGGTATTGAAGTATCTGCCCTCTCCCATAGAGGCGCAGAATGAAATTATCGAATGTAAGGCGGACGGCGCGCCGGCGCTCATTACATTTAAGACGATTGCCGACCAGTATGTAGGCAAGATTTCCATGTTCAAGGTAGTTTCGGGAACGATTAAGCCGGATATGCAGCTTCTCAATCCGAGAACGGGCGAAGCCGAAAAGATAGGAAAGCTTTATGTAATGTGCGGAAAGAAGCAGACGGAAGCGGAGGAGCTCCGCGCGGGCGATATAGGCGCAATTACAAAGATGAATTCGCTTAAGACGGGGGACACTCTCTGCGACAGAAACGAGCCCGTAACGCTTGAGGGAATTACTTTCCCGAAGCCGACGCTTTCCATGGCGATAAAGCCGATGGCAAAGGGCGACGAGGAAAAGATAAGCTTAGCGCTTGCCCGTCTTATCGAGGAGGATCCGACCTTTACATTGTATCAGAATACGGAAACGGGGCAGATGATACTGTCGGGTCTGGGCGAGCAGCATCTGGATGTTATATGCAGTAAGCTCCGCAGCAAGTTCGGCATAAGCGTTGACCTTGTCGCGCCTAAGGTGGCGTACCGCGAGACAATCAAAAAGACCGTTACGGTTCAGGGAAGACATAAAAAGCAGAGCGGCGGACACGGACAGTTCGGCGATGTGTGGATAGAATTTTCGCCTTCGGATGAAGAGGGGCTTGTATTTGAGACAAGAGTAGTGGGCGGCAGTGTGCCGAAGAACTTCTTCCCCGCAGTTGAAAAGGGCTTGCGCGAATGTATGCAGGAGGGCGTGTTGGGCGGATTCCCCGTTACGGGAATAAAGGCTGTTCTGACAGACGGCTCCTATCACCCTGTGGATTCTTCGGAAATGGCGTTCAAGATTGCGGCGTCCATCGCCTTTAAGGACGGCACGGCGCAGGCAAATCCCGTTCTTCTTGAACCGATAGGCTCGCTTACGGTTATAATGCCCTCGAAGAAGATGGGCGATATTATAGGCGACCTCAATAAGCGCAGAGGCAGAATCCTTGAAATGAGCGAGATTGAAGGCAACAAAGGAAGAGTAGTTGCCGATGTGCCGATGAGCGAGATGACGCGCTATGCCATAGATTTGCGCTCCATGACAAAGGGAAGGGGAAGCTTTGACCTTGAATTTGCAAGGTATGAGGAGGTTCCGCAGAATCTGGTAGCGAAGATTCTGGCAGATAAAAACCGCTGAGAAACGAATTAAACAGA
>CAZIBK010000093.1:0-6146 GCA_964537125.1 uncultured Oscillospiraceae bacterium | reverse complement strand
GAAGCGCTGGCTCAGATAACGCAGCGACGCGCCCAATTCGCCGTTGGGACCTCCGTACTGGCTCAGTATTGCCTGAGCCATTCTTGGGTCGGGGTTTTTGATTTTTACGGGATATTCGAGTTTCTTTTCATATACCCACATTTTTTTGCATCCTTTCTGCGGTTATTAGCTTTTTTCCCATGTCCAAGGGTTCTTTATCCACTGCCAGGGCGTTTCGCCGCAAGATGAGCAGGGGGTAAGAGGTCCGTAGGATTTTTCGTATTCGCAGCGGAGCGCCTTTGCTTCGTCGCATTTTTCTTTATATAGCGTGAGGGCGCTCTGACAGCAGGGATGTGTGTCAAGGTAGAGTAAAAGGTCATACGCCGCAAAGTCGGCAGCCTGAACTTTTCTGAAGAGTTCGTTTTTTTCGTTCATTACAAGCACCCCAAATCTGCAGCACAAGGCTTAAATTCTTTGCCGTACACGCGTTTGGGCTTATACAGCTCGGGGAAGACGGTTCCTTTGGAAAGAGCCGTGTCGTTGTCATATACGGTGTCAATCATCTGAAGAGGAGTGTAAGAGTAGGCGAGCGGAAGCTCGTCAAGGGAATTTGTACATTTTTCTTCAAAAGACATGATGTGTCTCCATCCTTTCCGTGGATATGCGCGACCGGGGGATATCCCGGTCTAATGACATATTATGATGCTTTTTGCAAAACGGTGAATGAATCGGACAAGCGGTATTCGGCAAAAAACGCTGTTTTACGCATTTTTTTGAGAAATTCGGACAAAGAACCTTATTTTTTGGTTAAATTTACAGTTGACAAGCTTTTGAGATGGCAGTATAATTATGACAACGTATAAAGATTGCGTTAATTTTGATGCTTTGAGGAGGCAGACATTTATGAAGAAAATTTTAAGCTTGGCGCTTGTAGCGCTTATGGCTGTCATGATGATGGCAGGCTGCGGCGGACAGGCAACGGTGGAAGACGCGACAGAGGCCGCAGGCAGCACGGGCGGCGTATTTAAGATCGGCGGTATAGGACCCTTGACGGGCGGCGCGGCTGTATACGGTATCGCAACAATGCGCGGCGCTCAGATCGCTGTTGATGAAATCAACGCTGCGGGCGGCATAAACGGCTATCAGGTAGAGTTCAACTTCCAGGATGACGAGCATGACGCGGAAAAGAGCGTAAACGCGTACAATACTCTTAAGGACTGGGGTATGCAGGCTCTTATGGGTACGGTAACATCAACTCCCTGTGTTGCGGTTGCGGCAAAGACAGCGGAAGACAATATGTTCCAGATTACTCCTTCCGGCAGCTCGGTAGACTGTATCGTAAACGATAACGCGTTCAGAGTATGCTTCTCGGATCCCAACCAGGGTACGGCGTCCGCTCAGTACATCACCGAAAACGGACTTGCCGAAAAGGTTGCGGTTATCTATGACAGCTCCGATGTTTATTCTTCCGGTATATATGAAACATTCGCGGCAAAGGCTGAAGAAGCAGGGCTTGAGATTGTATCCGCGGAAGCTTTCACGGCAGACAACAAGACGGACTTCTCCGTACAGCTTCAGAAGGCTAAGGACGGCGGCGCCGACCTCGTATTCCTTCCTATCTACTACACAGAGGCTTCTCTTATACTTACGCAGGCTAACACAATGGGCTACGAACCGATATTCTTCGGCTGCGACGGTCTTGACGGTATCCTCGATGTTGAAAACTTCGACACAGCTCTTGCGGAAGGAACAATGCTTCTTACTCCCTTCGCGGCTGACGCAACGGATGATCTTACAGTAAGCTTCGTTTCCAAGTACAATGAGCTTTACAACGAAACTCCCAATCAGTTTGCTGCCGACGGTTACGACGGTATCTATGCTATAAAGACCGCTATGGAGCAGGCAGGAATAACACCCGATATGTCCGTATCCGACATATGCGAGGCTATGAAGACTGCTATGGTTGAAATCACGGTTGACGGTCTTACCGGCGAAGGCATCACATGGGATGCAAGCGGTGAACCCACAAAGGCTCCCAAGGCTGTTGTAATCAAAGACGGCGCTTATGTAGCTGCTGAATAAAATAATTTATTAATTTATTATTTGAACTGCAGAATGGGCTGCCATGTCATTTTCATGGCAGCTCATATTATTAAATGCTTCAGAAAGAGGTTTTGCCCTTAAAATTTGCGGTTATGAAACCTCGTGCCGCAAATTTTAAGGGTGAGAACTAAGGAACCGAGTAATTTACGCCCGCGGCTTAAAACGCCGCCCGGCGGGTAATTATCCTCGCCAATCAGCATTTTAGAATTAATCAGCGCTTACCTAAAAAGTATATGACTGCCAAGAAAGGAAGAGAAATATGAACTTTTTATCATATCTCATAAACGGGATAAGCTTAGGAAGCGTGTACGCCATTATCGCACTTGGCTATACCATGGTTTACGGTATAGCAAAAATGCTTAATTTCGCACACGGAGACATCATTATGGTCGGCGGATATGTTGTGTTCACGGCAATGAATTCGGGCGGAATGCCTGCCGTTCCGGCAATTATTCTTTCAATGATTTTTTGCACCGTACTCGGTGTTATTATCGAGGGCATCGCATACCGTCCTCTCAGAAATGCGGCGTCGTCGCTGGCGGTACTTATAACGGCGATAGGCGTCAGCTACTTTTTGCAGAACGCGGCGCTGTTGATATTCGGCGCGAACATGAAGTCGTTTACATCTGTGGTAACCGTTCCGGCGTTAAAGCTTGCAGACGGCAGACTTACGATAACGGGCGAGGTAATGGTAACCGTTGCCGCATGTATTGTGATAATGGCAGGGCTTATGCTGTTCGTGAATTTTTCAAAGCCCGGCAGAGCGATGCTTGCGGTGTCTGAGGACAAGGGCACGGCGCAGCTCATGGGCGTTAACGTTAACGCCACCATCACCCTTACTTTTGCGATAGGCGCGGGCTTGGCAGCGGTAGCAGGGGTGCTTCTCTGCTCAGCTTATCCGTCGCTTACTCCCACAACCGGCGCAATGCCCGGCATCAAGGCGTTCGTCGCGGCAGTGTTCGGCGGCATAGGCTCCATCCCCGGCGCGATGATAGGAGGCATCCTCCTCGGCGTTATAGAAAACCTTTCAAAGGCTTACATATCCAGCCAGGTTGCCGACGCGATAGTTTTCAGCGTACTTATTATTGTGCTTATTGTCAAGCCGACAGGTATCTTCGGCAAGAAGGTACAGGAGAAAGTGTGAGGTGAGCGGCATGAAGAATCTGAGATTAAAAAAGACAACTTTACACGACTTTGTGACATACGCAATAGTTATAGTGCTTTATCTGCTTATGCAGATACTTATGTCCGCGGGCGTTCTGTCAAGCCTTTTAAAGGGTCTTCTCGTTCCCCTTTGCGTATATGCGATATTGGCAATATCGCTTAACCTTACGGTCGGCATACTCGGCGAGCTGAGTTTGGGTCACGCGGGGTTTATGTGCGTCGGCGCGTTTACGGGCGCGTTTTTCTCGAAGCTTGTGTACGGCACGGTGCCGGATATAGTATGCTTTATCCTTGCGATTATTGTCGGCGCGGCATGTGCGGCGCTGTTCGGACTTATAATCGGCATACCGGTTCTGAGGCTGAGAGGCGATTATCTTGCGATAGTAACGCTTGCTTTCGGTGAAATCATTAAAAATATCGTAAATGTTATATATATCGGGCGCGACGGCGACGGGCTGCATTTTGCAATAAACAACAGCACCGGCGTCAAGCTCGCTTCGGACGGCGAATGGATTATAAAAGGAGCGCAGGGCATTACAAGAACGCCGCAGCTTTCCTCGTTTACGGCGGGCGTGATTTTGGTAATTATAGCGCTCATTGTGTCGCTTAATTTTATTCATTCGCGGACAGGCCGTGCGGTAATGGCAATAAGAGACGACCGCATCGCTGCCGAATCGACGGGAATCAACGTCACAAAATATAAGCTGCTTGCTTTCACGATATCGGCGACTCTCGCGGGCGCTGCGGGCGTGCTTTATGCTCATAACCTCAATACGCTTACGGCTCTGCCCAAAAACTTCGGCTACAATATGTCGATAATGATACTTGTATTCGTCGTTCTCGGAGGTATAGGCAGTACGCGCGGAAGCATGATTGCGGCGATTGTGCTTACGCTTCTTCCCGAAATGCTCCGCGGTTTGGCGGATTACAGAATGTTGGTATATTCCATAGTTCTTATAGCGGCAATGCTGTTTAACTGGAGTCCCAAATCTCTTGAATTGAGAGAAAAATATTCGATTAAGCGCATTTTCAAGAAGAAAGGGGCGGCGAAAAATGGCAATGCTTGAAGTTAAAGGTCTCGGTATTTCCTTCGGAGGTCTGCGCGCTGTTGACAATCTGAACATGACGATAGAAAAGGGCGAGCTGTACGGTCTTATAGGGCCGAACGGCGCGGGCAAAACGACGGCGTTCAATATGCTGACGGGTGTATATAAGCCCACCGACGGGCAAATTATACTCGACGGAAAAGATATCACGGGAAAAAAGACCATAGATATAAACAAGATGGGTATAGCAAGAACATTTCAGAACATAAGACTGTTCAAGCAGCTCAGTGTGCTTGACAATGTAAAGGTCGGGCTGCATAATGAGTATAAATATTCCACTGTTTCCGCAATACTGCGGCTGCCGCCGTATTTTAAGTCGGAGAAGGCAATGAACGAAAAGGCGGAGGAGCTGCTTTCGGTTTTCGGGCTGGAAAATCAGATGTATACGCTTGCGTCAAACCTTCCGTACGGGCAGCAGAGAAAGCTCGAAATAGCCCGCGCCCTTGCTACGAATCCGAAGCTTCTTCTCCTTGACGAGCCGGCAGCCGGCATGAACCCGAACGAAACCCAGGGGCTTATGGAAACGGTAAAGCTTGTACGCGAAAAATTCGGCATGACGGTGCTGCTTATCGAGCATGATATGAGGCTTGTTTCCGGTATATGCGAAAGACTGACGGTGCTTAACTTCGGCAAGGTTCTTGCGGAGGGCGAGACGGGCAAGGTCTTGAACGACCCCAACGTTATAGCGGCATATATCGGAGATTAAGGAGGCGGAAAAATATGGCGATGCTTGAAATAAAGGATTTGGAGGTCAGTTATGGCATGATTCGTGCCATAAAGGGCATTTCGTTTGAAATAAACAAGGGTGAGATTATAGCGCTTATCGGCGCAAACGGCGCGGGCAAAACGACAACGCTTCAGACAATTTCCGGACTTATCAAACCGAAGGCGGGGAAAATTATATTCAACGGCAAGGATATTACAAAGGCGCCTTGTCATAAGATAGTTGCCATGGGTATGGCGCAGGTGCCTGAGGGAAGAAGGGTGTTCGCCGAGTTTACGGTTTTGCAAAACCTTAAAATGGGCGCGTATACGAGGCACGACAAGGCGGAGATTGCCGAAACGCTGCAGAGAGTGTATAAAAGCTTTCCGCGCCTTGAGGAGCGGAAAAATCAGCTTGCGGGGACCCTCTCCGGCGGCGAGCAGCAGATGCTTGCCATGGGCAGAGCGCTTATGTCAAAGCCGGATATAGTTCTCATGGACGAGCCGTCAATGGGGCTTTCGCCTATCCTTGTAAAGGAAATATTCAGCATTATTGCAGAGCTGCACGATGCCGGCACAACGATACTGCTTGTAGAGCAGAACGCGAAAATGGCGCTTTCCGTAGCTGACCGCGCGTATGTACTCGAAACGGGTAATATCACCATGAGCGGCAAGGCGTCGGAAATGCTCGAGGATGAAAAAATAAAAAAGGCGTATTTGGGGCAGTAAGAATAACCTGCTCTGCGGCAAAAGGTTTTTGGAAAACCGTTTTGCCGCAGTTTTTTTGCGCAAAAAATCGCCCGGTCGATTCAAAGGGGATATTTGCGACCGGGGGCTTCTTGTAAGCTATGCGCGGATGAAAACGGGAAAGAACCAACAATAGCGGGTGTAAAGGCACGACCGCTTACAAAGCTCTGAAAAGAGTAAGGAAACAGGAACGCCGTAAGCTTATTGGCGATGAACTCCCTGCCAAAAAGCGCGGCTATCAGATTATCAGCATCATAAGGCTCCGTGAAATGGACGTCGATGTATAGCGGATAAATTCACGGAGGTATAACGTGAAAAATCACGTTATATGATTTAATTGCCCGT
>CAZIBK010000092.1:0-6180 GCA_964537125.1 uncultured Oscillospiraceae bacterium | reverse complement strand
AAATGCTTACAATCGCTATTTATGATATGTTTCGTTATTGTTTATTTTAAATGCGCGGTAGATTTGCTCCGACAGCATGAGACGGGCAAGGTTATGCGGAAAGGTCATGTCGGACATACTCATTTTAAGGTCAGCCCTTTGCTTGACTGCCTCGTCAAGCCCGAGAGAGCCGCCTATTATAAATACGATTGACGGCGAACGCATAAAGGCGGAGCTTATTTTCTCCGCAAAGGCGGAGCTTGAAAGCCTGACGCCCTCTATGCAGAGGGCAATGACAAAGTCGCTCTGCTTTATTTTCGCGAGGACGTCCTCCCCTTCCTTACGGAGAATGATTTTTTCCTCCGCCTCCGACGCGGAAGCGGGGATGGGGCGGTCGGGGAGTTCGATTATTTTAAAAGTACAAAAACGGCTGAGACGCTTTTCGTATTCCGAAACAGCGTCTTTTATAAATCGCTCTTTTATTTTCCCGACGGCAATAATTGTAACTGACGGCATTTGTCTACTCCTTATACTTTTTGGAGGGGGTGTATCGCGAGGCCACATCCAGAGTGATGTCGCGCCCGATTTTCGCCCCTTCGCCGATGAGCGCCGTTTCGGAGGAGGAGTAGGCGTATGCGGGGGTGTTGTTATCGGAGGAAAGGTGCGCCAGTATAACATGCTTTACGCCCTCCCGCAAAAGATGCGCGCAGCAGATTGCGCAGTCGTCGTTTGAAAGATGCCCCAAAGAGCTTCGTATCCGCATTTTGAGCTCGTAGGAATACGGCCCGTTCATCAGCATATTAAGGTCGTGATTTGCCTCAAGGAGGACAATATCCGATTTTTTTATATTCGTATACACAGTCATGTTCATGACGCCGATATCGGTGGCAATGCTGGCGCGGCTGTGATTATGCTCTATCGTAAAGCCTACGCTTTCCGCCGCGTCGTGGGGAGTTTGAAAGGGGGTTACAACCGCGTCCTTTGCCGCAAAGGGGACGCCGCCCTGTATGTAAAAGATATTGTCGTAATCTATTTTGCCTATTTTTGATATCATGCCCTGCCATGTGCCGTATGTGGCATATATGGGCAGATTATAGCGCCGGCTGAGAACGCCCGCGCCCTTTATGTGGTCGATATGCTCATGAGTTATGAATATGCAGTCAAGCTCGGCAGGGTCTTCCCCCGCGGCCCTGAGGGCGCTTTCAACCTGACTGCCGCTGCCTCCGCAATCGACAAGGATGTTGGTATTGCCGGCCTTCACAAGCGTGGCGTTTCCGCTGCTGCCGGAAAACAGACTGCAAAGCTCAACCATTTGATATATACACTCTTTCTATCCTTGCGCCGATTGCCGCAAGGCGGGTTTCGATTTTTTCATAGCCTCGGTCAATGTGGATGGGCTCGTTAATGGTAGTTACGCCGTCCGCAATAAGACCTGCCGTTATCATAGCGGCGCCTGCGCGAAGATCCGTCGCTCTGACGGGCGCGCCGTAAAGGGAGGGAACACCTTTAATAAACGCGGTGTCGCCCTGAATCGATATATTTGCGCCGAGGCGCTTCAGCTCGCCGACATACTGGAAGCGGCTTGCCCATACGTCCTCAATTACTATGCTTGTACCGTTCGCAATTGAGAGAAGAGCCACTATCTGGGGCTGAAGGTCGGTCGGAAAGCCGGGGTAGGGCATTGTTTTAATTTTGACGGGCTTTAACGAGGAGGTGCGGCTTACGCGGATGGAATCGTCGTATTCCTCGATACCGACGCCCATCTCCTCAAGCTTTGACACAAGGGATTCCATATGCTTTGGAATAAGATTCTTTACCAGAACGTCCCCGCCGGCTGCCGCAGCCATTATCATAAACGTTCCCGCCTCTATCTGATCGGGGATAATGGCGTAGCTGCCGCCCGAAAGCTTTTCCACGCCGCGTATTCTGATAACGTCGGTGCCTGCGCCGCGTATTTTCGCGCCCATGGCGTTGAGGAAGTTTGCAAGGTCTACTATATGAGGCTCCTTCGCCGCGTTTTCAATGACGGTGTGACCCTGCGCGAGAACCGCGGCAAGCATGATGTTTATAGTCGCGCCGACGCTCGCAATGTCAAGATAAACATTCGCGCCGTGGAGCTTTGCCGCCTCGGCTGTTATTTGACCGCGCACAATTTCAATCTCGGCGCCGAGAGCGCGGAAGCCTTTTTCGTGAAGGTCTATTGGCCTTTCGCCGAAATTACAGCCGCCCGGAAGGGCAACCTCTGCCTTGTTAAAGCGCCCTAAAAGCGCGCCTAAAAGATAGTATGACGCACGCATACGGCTTGCAAGGTCATAGGGAGCCTTGTAGGTGTAGACGGTGGAAGCGTCGATTTCAACAGTATTGGGCGCGATCTTTTTGACCTTTGCGCCCAAGAATGTAAGAATTTCAAGAATGAGATTTACGTCGCGTATGTCGGGAACGTTTTCAATGCGGCACACTCCGTCAACCAGGAGAGCCGCCGGTATTATTGCGACAGCGGCATTTTTTGCGCCGCCGGTGGTTATTTCACCGTAAAGGGGATTCCCCCCGTAAACACGCAATGATTCCATGTATAAAGCACCAATCTTTCTAATCGATGAGTAAGTTCAAATGTGCGGAAAAAGCTTTCCGCAGCAATCTTATTTTATATTATAACCCTAAACTGCTTAAATTGTCAACATAAAGCGAGATTTATGGGAATAAATTTTCTTTTGCGCGCCAAAAATAGAGAAGGTAGCCAAGAGTTTAAGGAGGCGGGATATGGGACTTTCGTTTGTCAGAACAATAATACTCTATATTTGCGTCATAACGGCAATGCGCGTTATGGGAAAGAGAACAATAGGCGAGATGAACCCTACAGAGCTTGTCGTTTCGATAATGATATCCGACCTTGCGTCCGTCCCGATGCAGTCAAAATCCACGCCCCTCTTTGACGGCATAGTTCCGATATTTACGCTGACATTCATGGAGCTGGTGTTTGCCTTCCTAATAATGAAGAGCCGTATCGTCAGGCGGATACTTGTCGGACACAGCTGCAAGGTCGTCAAAAACGGAGCGCTTCTCGAAAACGAAATGGCGCGTCTGCGCGTCACCGTGGACGACCTTGAGGAGCAGGTGCGCATAGCCGGGTTCGCAAGCCTTGCCGAGGTAAGCGAAATCATAGTCGAGACGAACGGCAAGGTGTCGGTTTTGCCGAAGGAAGGCTCAAGACCTGTCTGCCTTTCGGATTTGGGAGCGGAAAAGCCGCAGACGAGGACGCCGTTTATCATTATAGCCGACGGGAAAATCCGTAAAAAGGATATGGCAAACGCGGGGATAGATATGAACTTTGTGAAAAAGGCGCTCCGCGACCGTTCGACGGGGAGCGTCAAGGATGTTTTGTACCTCAGCGTGGCAGACGGCAGAGTTGTATCGTTTCAGCGAAGGGAAGGGTGAGCGTTGAGGAAAATGTCGATAGCGGTTCTGATACTTGCGCTGATAATCGCAGGCTGGCGAATTGAAAGCTGCGCCCTCGGGCGCGTGAGCGAATCCATGATTGACCGCCTTGACCTTGTCTCAATCGCCCTTGAGGCGGACAATTATGAGGACGCGGCGGCATATGTGGACGAATTTTGCGACAAATGGTACAAATGCGAAAGTACCGTGGCTATGCTCACGCCCCATGACGGCGTGGATGAAATATCCCGCAACGCCGCAAAGATGAAAACATACTCCGCTTCGGGCGGTAAGGACGACGCGCTTGCCGCCGTCGCCGAAACAAAGGAGCTCTTGAAAGAAATAGAACGCAAGACACATGTCAATCCAATGAATATTTTTTAGTGAAAGGCTGATGAATATGCAGGCAGTAATAAATGCGTCGGCGGAGGGTACGCGCCTGCGCCCCCTGACGTGCGGCGAAAGCCCCGCCATGCTCCCCGTTCTCGGACGTCCCGCTCTTTTTCATCTGATAGAAAAGCTTAAGAAACATTCGGTCACCGATATTATTATCATGACGGGATATATGCAAAAAAGCATTACCGGACTTTTGGACGGCGCGGAAGCGGGCGTAAATATAAGATTCATTTCGGCGTCGGACGGAGAGTGCGCCGCCATAAAGAAAAATTCCGATATGCTGAAAGAGGAATTTCTCTATTTTTCCTTTGTCGGATATTCGGACGCGGATTTTACAAGGGCGATGGAGTTTCACCGCGAGAAAGAATCCTTTGCCACAATTCTTATGACGAAGGATTCCTCGCTCGGACGCATATCGGCGGATAAAAACGGCAGAATAACCCGTTTTGAGGAAAAGAAGCTGTGGAGCATACTGCCCAATCCCCCTTCGGGCACGGGTATTTACATTTTAAAGCGCGATATTGTCCGATTCATTCCGGAGGAAAGCTCCACCGATATGGCGGACGCCGTCCTTCCGTCCCTTGTGCGGGCGGGGAAAAGCATTTACGCCGCGCATATCGGCGAAAAAAGCGAGGATATGTGCGACTTTTCATCCTATATGCGGGCAAATTTTTCCGCAGCGGAGGAAATATGCGGGAGGGGAGCGTACGTTGAGGACGGCGCGCAGGTGGAAACGGGCGCGCTTCTCGAATCGCCGTGCTATATAGCGAAAGGCGCTCATATCGCAAAGGGCGCAAAAATATATGCTTACAGCGTCATAGGGAGAAATACCCGCGTTGCCGCGGGCGTCAGCGTAAAGCGCAGCATTGTGGGCGAGGGCTGTACTCTTTCAAAGGACGCCGCTCTCCGAGGCTGTATTTTGGGGCGCGGCGTGCGCGTAGGCGCGGGAACCTCCGTATATGAGCAGGCAGTGGTCGGCGACGGCACAAAGCTCGGCAGAGACTGCGCTGTGCGCTCCTTTGTCCGCATATGGCCGGAAAAGAATGTGGACGACGGGCAGACGGTTTCGGAAAATATTATGTGGGGGCAGAAAAAGCGTTCCCGCCTTTTTGAGGACGATACCGTGACAGGAACGGTAAACGGGGATATCACGCCCGAATTTTGCCTGAGGCTGGGCGAATGTGTGGGAACGGTCAGCGATATGGGCGAGATAGGCGTTTCAAGCGACGGCTCCGCATCTTCCTCCATGCTTCGGGACGCCCTTGTGTCGGGCATTTTGGGAACAGGCGCGCGGGTGCGCGATTTCGGCGAGCAGCCCCTTCCCATAACGCGGCGCGGAGTGGCGTTTTATATGATGTCGGGCGGCGTTGCCATAAACACATATGAACAGGGCGGCGAAGAACACGCCTCGCTGACCGTTATAGACAAAGGCGGCGCCGACGCGGGGGAAAAGCTGCGGGCAAGGCTTGAATCGCTTTTTGAAAAGGGCGATTTTATGCGCTCGGAGCCGAAGGAGATAAGCGAGAGGGAATATCTTTTTGAATACAAGCTCTATTATCTTAAAAGCCTTATCAACTCCACAGCGCGGAAAAAGGCCTCGCTTAAGCTTCTCATAAGCTGCCCCGCTCAGTGGGGGCGCAGGCTTCTTGCGGGAGCCGCGGCAGATTTTGACTGTAAGGCGGCTATGTTTTCCCCCTCGGGCGAAACAAATGAAGATGATTTTTCCTCCGCCGTTACGGGCGGCGGCTTTGACATAGGGTTTATAATCGATAAAAGCTGCGAGAGCTTGAAAATAGTAAACTGCGACGGGCGCATAATAGCGGACGAGGACTATGAGGCGTTTTACTCCCTCATAGTAATGAAAAAATACCCGGGCTGTAAAATCTATGTCCCCGTGACGGCGTCCGAGGCAATTGAAACCCTTGCCGAAAAATACGGCGCTGAGGTGATACGCACGAAGACCGAGCCGTATGAAATCATGGAGCATATCATCGGCGGCGAGGAATACCTCTCGGATCAGTTCGTTTTCCGCTTTGACGCGGTGGGCGCGGTAATTAAGGTGATAGATTTCATATCCGCATACGAAACAACCCTTACGGAGCTTTTGTCTCTCCTGCCGAGAATTTCCATGGCGAAGGCGGAGGTGGAAATAAAGAACGGCAAGGATATCTGCTCGGCTCTCGGACGCGTATATTCGCTTGACGGCGCGGAGCAGTCCTCCCCGGAAGGTGTAAGAGTTACCTTTGACAAGGGCTGGGTTGTAGTCATCCCCGACTCATATAAAAAGGTGTGCAGGGTTGTCGCCGAGGGCAGAACCGAGGAATTTGCAAGAGAGCTGTGCGACTTCTGCATAGACGAAATGCTGAAATA
>CAZIBK010000091.1:0-6279 GCA_964537125.1 uncultured Oscillospiraceae bacterium | reverse complement strand
GCAATGTGTGTAAAATGTAAGTTTCCGGAGGATACCCTATGGACATATATGAAAAAATATGCGAATATACCGTAGCCGAGAATCTGTATCAAGGT
This sequence comes from uncultured Oscillospiraceae bacterium, assembly GCA_964537125.1. Classification (GTDB taxonomy): domain Bacteria; phylum Bacillota; class Clostridia; order UMGS1883; family UMGS1883; genus CAZIBK01. Next base: position 6,184 of record CAZIBK010000091.1, on the reverse strand, counting down.
TGGTATGCCGCCATGCCCTACGACGGATTCCCTCCAACGGAAAGCTGGGCTCGGTTCAAGGAGATATATGAAGACGCGGCGAAGGAAAAGGGCGTTGCAGCCAACCTCCCCGATTCTCCTCCGTCATATATCGGCGCCGACCTGACCGAAGAAGAGTGGTTCAACGCAAACGAGCAGGCGTCGGTGTTCCGCCACGGACGGTGGACGCCTGCTTTTCTGCACAAGCTGCAATTCATTAAAATTATTTACGTTATGAGCGGCAGCTGCCGCATTCTCGACCGCGGCGGCGAGATTGCGTCAATGACGGCGGGGAATGTTTGCATTGTGCTTCCCGATATTGAACACGCACAGTTCTGCTGCGGCAAGGAAGACATAATCGTAAATATACTCATGCGCCGCAGCGCCTTTGAGAGCGCGTTTTTCTCGCTTTTGTCAGAGCAGGGAACAGTGTCGGCTTTCTTTTGGGAAATGCTCTATAGGGCTGACAGCAGCAGGATGCTCCTTGTAAACGCGAAGGAAAACGAGCAAATTCTGAATCTTGTGCTTGAACTCTATGCGGAAGCAAATTTTGAGGAGCGCCGAAGCCGCCTCATTATAAACAGCCTGATTTGTCTTCTTATAGGCAAGCTTCAGCGTCTTTTTGCCGAAGACATAACACAGCTTGACGCAAGGCGGAAAAAGTCAGGCAGAATATTGGAAATATTAAAATACATTGCCGAAAACCTGCGGTATGTCACCCTCGCATCCGCTGCAAAGCGGTTTGGCATGAGCGAAGGTTACATGAGCCGATATATAGCCCGTGAAACAGGACTAACCTTTAAGCAGCTTCTCCGAAAGCTCCGATTGGAAAGAGCGGCTAAGCTTCTTGAAAATTCTCAATGCACCGCCGAAGGAGCCGCCGACGCGGTGGGCTACACAAATATCAGCAGGTTTTACCGTAACTTCAAGGAGTTTTACGGCAAAACTCCCGGTCAATACAAAAAGGTCATAAAAAGCAAATAACTGCGGACAGTGACATACCAAAGGCTTCTTGCTATAATTAAGGCAGATTATAGCGGGAAGCTTTTTTGGAGGGAAAAATATGTTAAAAAGAATTATCACAATGGGAGTTGCGGTTATGATGATTTTAAACGGAATCGGCTTTGCGGGTCATGGGGCAAAGACAGGCGCGGTGCGCGCCGTAGATCTTCGCACTCAGGGCATGGTAAATCCTATAGGTATAGGCTCCGAAGCTCCGGAGCTGAGCTGGAGGCTGAGCTCCGATGAAAACGGGCAGTCGCAGTCGGCATATGAAATTCAGGCGGCGTCTGACGAAGACTTTGAAAACATAATTTGGGAAAGCGGCGTTGTTGACAGCTCAAAGCCCTTCGGCGCGGTATACGGCGGAGGCTTTGAGGACGGGCTTACGGTTTTTTGGCATGTGCGCCTTATTGATAAGGACGGAAACCGGGGCAATTTTTCCGAGACCGCCGTCTTTGAGTTCGGCATAAAAAGCATAGATGCAAAGTGGCTCGCGGCTCCTCAAACTAAGGCGGCGAACATTTTCGAAACCGCCTTTTCCGCCGAAAAAAATGTGAAAAAAGCCCGCCTTTACGCATCCGCTTTGGGCATTTTCGACGCCTTTGTCAACGGCAAAAAGGTCGGAGACGACTTTTTTGCTCCCGGCGAGACCGACTTCCGAAAGCGGGTTCACTATGTGACATACGATGTAACCGACCTGTTAAACCGAGGCGAAAACACTGTCGGCATTGAACTGGGGCGCGGAATGTACGGCAGCCTGATTGCCTCAGAGGACAGCTGCCGCTACAGAAAGTCCGACGGCGAGGCAATCAGTACCGGTTTGCTTGGAGACGAACTCAAATGTACAGCCCTGCTTGAAATCACCTATGAAGACGGCGAAAAGCTCACTGTCGCCACAGATAAAAGCTGGACCGTGCGAACTTCGGGTACGACAGTGAACAACTGGTACGGCGGAGAGGATTTTGACGCTTCCGCCGTCGGAGAGCCTGTTGCCGCTTCGGAAACCTCAGCCCCCTCCGCAAAAATCGAGGCTAAGGAATACCCCGGCATAAAAATTCGGGAAAGCTATCGGGCAGTCAGTGTGATTCCCATAGAAACCGACAAATTCAGCCTCATCGGCGACAGCTCCGATGAGGGCTACTATCTTGTGGATATGGGGCGAAACGGCGCGGGAATCGAGGAGCTTATTCTTGAAAACACCGAAAATATGAAGGGCTGGAGCTTCAAAATGTATCCGGCTGAAATAATCAACGACGACAACACAGTGAATCAGGATTCCTGCACACAGCGGGAGACAGGCGGTTACATAACCGCTTCCGGCGGAGGATGGGGACCGATTTTTGACGCCTATACCGTTCAGGGCGTCGGCAGCGAAAGCTGGCATCCCCGCTTTTGCTATCACGGCTACCGATATTTGGAGGTTCATATCAAGGACGAAAACGGTATTGCCGTCACGCCTGACCGCTTTACGCCGACCGCCGCCAACTTCAAAAATCATCTGCTCATGACGGACAACGAGAACACAGGCAGCTTTGACAGCTCCTCCGATGATATAAACGCAATCCACACCATAATAACCCGTTCCCTTCAAAGCCAGATGATGTCGGTTTTTACCGATTGTCCCCAAATAGAAAAGCTGGGCTGGCTGGAGCAGTATAATCTGATGTTTAATTCCTATGCCGCAAATTACGATATACGGGCATGGTACCGTAAGCTAATATGTGATATTCTGGATTCTCAGTATGCGGCGGGAGAATGGGACAACGCTAACAGCTTCGATACCGCGAACCGCTCAGGCACAGGGCCTAAGAGCGAAGGCTATGTTCCCACTATAGCCCCGGGCTACCGCGACATTGAAGCCTACGACGATGACCCGAACTGGAGCGGAGTTATCGCCACCGTGCCTTACGATTACTATATGATTTACGGCGATACTTCCCTGATGAAAGAGGCATACGAGGGAGCAAAGGCGTATGTCGGGTATCTGCGCCGAAAGGCAGCCGATACTCAAGGAGCGAACGCAAACTCCACGGGCGACAACCTGATTTGGTCCGTCTTGGGAGACTGGGCGGCGGAAGACTCCTCCACTCCGCAGGAGCTGGTGGCGAGCTGCGCATATTATGAAGTTGTCGACACTGTTGCAAAAACCGCGGAAATTCTCGGATTCGCCGAGGACGCGGCGGAATACCGCGTTCTTGCGGATGATATAAAAAACGCCGTAAATTCCGCATATTACGACGAGGAAACGGGGCTTTACGGCTCGGGCAGTCAGGCAAGTCTTGCCTGTCCGCCGGATGTAGGCATTGTGGAAGATGAAAATATCGAAAGAACGCTTAATAATCTTATTAACGCCATCGCGTCCTACAACAGCCCTGACAGGGGCAGCCGCGGAGGATATCATCTCTCAACCGGCGAAATAGGGCTCAAACACATGATAAACGCCCTGACTAAGTACGGCCGCAGCGATGTACTGTACAAAATGTGCCTTAACAAGACCTATCCGAGCTATTTATATTTTGTGGAAAATGATGCTACTACCCTCATTGAATATTGGGATATGCAGCGCGGGCGGTCGCAAAATCATGCCATGCTGGGTCACATCGAGGAGTGGCTGAGCCATTCCCTTGCAGGAATACACAATATTGCCCCCGGATATGAGAAAATCGCGGTAGCTCCGTATATTCCCGATGACCTCGCCCGTGCCGAAGCCTCAACGGAAACTCCTTACGGAACTCTCTCCAATCGGTGGGAAAAACAAAATAACAAGCTGTACATGACCACTGTCGTTCCGTCGGGTACCGAGGCGGAAATTTCTCTTCCGGAGGATCTTTGCGAAAATATACTGTTAAACGGCGAAAAAATTGACGGCAGCCGTGTCACCGTAGGCGGAGGAAAATATGAGCTGACCGCCGATTTAACAGACCTTGGCTCAGTTACGGTTCTTGAAGACGGCCGTCTGGCTCTTACAGTCGGAGAAAACAGCATAATCTCAGGCAGCGCAACGGCGTCCGAGGGAGGCTTTAAAGCCGAAAGCGGCGTTACCGTCCGCTTCGGGCGCGAGGAACAAAACCCCTCTGTCTATGACACGGTTGAGTTCACCGACTTTTCAGGCGAGATAGAACTTTACCTCGGAGATAGGCTCTGCGCTGCCGCAAAGCGGGAAAGCAAAGGAAACCTGCGTATTCCCGCCGAGCTTGACGGCAGCGGCGTATTCACGGCGAAAGCCGCTGCCGGGACCGAGGTTGGCGCAATAACTCTCGCAAGCCTTGGAAAAATTATCGAGTACGGCAACGCCGTAATGCTCACCGTCGGCGCTCACAGCTCCGAGGACGGTGTTATTCGCTTCGGAGGTCTTAATAAAATAGATTTAAGCAATTACAACAAAATAGATATTTACGGCTCAGGCGGCGAAGTAACCGTTATGGCTGACAGTCTGCCTTTCGCAAATATCGCCCTTGGTTCCTCCAAAACCGATAACATAGCGGATTTTGCCTCCGACCTGACAGGGGCGATAACTCTTTCCCCTTCTGCCGACTGCGATTACATACTTCTTGCAAATGACTCCGCCGTCCCCTCCGGAGAGCTTGAAAACCTTGCGTTTGAAAAAACGGTTATTTACTCCGAAAGCGAGGAGCGGTTCGCTGACAGCTACCGTTGGAGCGCGTCCTATCTCACCGACGGGCGCTTTGATATCGGCGAATTTGAAAATTACGGCTACACATCATACCAAAAAAGCTCACGCGAATCCGAAATCTGGGTCGGCGTGGATTTGGGCAGGGAAACGGTCTTCAACGACGTGAAGCTTTTCCCCAGATCCTATGGCGATAACGGCGGATCGGGCTTTCCGTCGGATTTTGAAATCCAAATTTCAGAGGACGGCAAAGAGTGGGAATCGGTAAAGTCATTTGAAAACTATATTTTGTTGGGAAGTAAACCGGTGAGCTTTATGTTCGATACGGTCAGCGCCCGCTATGTACGAATTTTTGCCTCAAAGCTTGACACTACAGGGTATCTTCAGATAATCGAAATGCAAGTGTTTAATAACGTTCCGGCAGTCATCCCCGACAATGAGACTGATAATCTTGCCCTTAACAAGGCTGTAATTTATTCGGAGAGCATGGAAACCTTTGCTTCAAGCTACCGCTGGAGCGCGTCCTATCTCACCGACGGGCGCTTTGATATCGGCGAATTTGAAAATTACGGCTACACATCATACCAAAAAAGCTCACGCGAATCCGAAATCTGGGTCGGCGTGGATTTGGGCAGGGAAACGGTCTTCAACGACGTGAAGCTTTTCCCCAGATCCTATGGCGATAACGGCGGATCGGGCTTTCCGCAGAATTTCAGAATTCAGGTTTCAAACGATAAGGAAAACTGGATTGACGCAGCCAAAAAAGAAAATTACATCCTGCCCAACTTCGGTCCTCAAAGGTTTATGTTTGAGCCTGTTTCGGCGCGGTATGTGCGGGTGCTTGCCGAAAAGCTGGATTCGACTATGTATCTCCAGCTCATCGAGATGGAGGTTTACAGCACATCAAAGCCCGACATCGAAATAACCGACTTCAGTGTTAATGACGGAAAGCTTCACTACAGCTACGTCTGCAACAAGGAGCTTGAAAATGTTTATGCTGTGATTTACAGCTCGGACGGCAAAATGCTCTGTGCTTCAAAAAACAAGGCGGACAATTATACCGACATTGACCCCGACGGCAAATATAAACTAAAGGTATTTGCATGGGACGCAAATCTTGCGCCTCTGTGCCATGCTGCGGAAGCGGAAATATGACGCGGCATGAGAAAGAGCGTGAACAAGAGGCGGCGAAAGCTCCGCCGCCTCTGTTCACGCTCTTTCAAGTATTGCCCTTACCGTTCAACCCTGCCTCCCGAGATTTTTTACGTCTCGTCAGCTGTCATCTTCCACATTATCTTCATACACATCATCACGAATCCCCTGAAATTTCTCTCCGAAGTCGTTTAAAAAATAATCTTTGGTGAAACCTTCCCTGAGAACCAATAAATCTATTTCTATAAGCAAATCATCTAATGAACCGCTGTCTATAAGCTCGTCAACATTTTCAATGTATTCTCTCAGTAAATTTCTGTATTCATCCGATATTTTTATCATTTTTTTACCTCTCCAAACAGTTATTTAAATCAACAGCGT
>CAZIBK010000090.1:0-6311 GCA_964537125.1 uncultured Oscillospiraceae bacterium | reverse complement strand
GGCCGGAAAAATTTATTTACAGAGGCGATTATGTACTCGATATAGGATTCGAGCTTAAGAGCAAGGAAGCTATCAAAATGCAGCTTTGCAGGTACTATTCGGATATTGATATGCTTTTTAAAAAATACAATGTTATTGATGTGAATAAAACGATTTACACTATCGGAAAAAGCATTATTAACAACATTGACAAAAAAGTCTCTCTTGAATTTGTGGCGAATGACGTGTATTTAAACAAAACATACATTTCTCACATATTCAAAAAAATGACCGGCATAAGCTTCAGCGCGTTTTTGCTCGACGTCAAAATCGAACGAGCGAAGATACTTTTGCATTATCCGGATATGAGCGTAAGCGACATTGCCGAAATGCTGAATTTTTGCAATTCGAGCTATTTTGGCGCTGCTTTCAAAAAGCACACGGGATATACGCCTTCCGAATACAGAAATTTCATTAAAAATAACTGACGTCAACCTAAATATTTTAATATAATTACAAAAATATATTGTATTGCGAATTTTGCCGCAAGGTGCTATAATTCAATCAATGCAAAGGAGCTTGGACGCGTCGGAGCGATAGCGTCGAGGCTCCTTTTTCTGTAGAGAGCGTTTAATAATTTCGGGAGGGATATTGGTATGAATGTATCGGAAATTTTTGAAAGCACAACAAAGCAAGAGGTTTTTGACAAATCCGTCAAATATTGGAACAGCGGAAAGACACGGGAATGGCTCGAGCTTGGCATTGACCTTGTTATCGGTAAAAGAGAGGGATATTATTTTTGGGATATGGACGGCAAACAGCTTATGGACGTTCACATAAACGGCGGAACATACAGTCTGGGACACAGAAATCCCGAGGTTATAAAAGCGCTTGTCGAGGCAACAGAAAGCGTAGATATAGGAAATCATCATTTCCCGTCGCCGCTTAAAGCAAAGCTTGCCGAAACAGTAATAAAAGCGTCGCCCGAAGGAATGAAGCACGTCATATACGGCTCGTCGGGCGGAGAGGTTATTGACCTTGCGATTAAAAGCGCCCGATGCGCGACGGACAGACTTAAAATAGTATGCGTAAATAACTGCTATCACGGTCATACCGGTCTGGCTGTGGCGGCGGGAGCGCCGAGATACTGCGATTTGTTCCACGCGGAACGTCCCGACGAATTTATAAAGGTTCCGTTTAATGATATTGAGGCAATGAAAAAGGCGTTTGACGAAAACGACGATATAGCCGCTGTTTTGCTTGAAACAATCCCCGCGACCTACGGCTTCGTAATGCCGCGGGGCGATTATCTGAAGCAGGTTAAGGAACTTTGCGAAAGGAACGGCTCACTCTACATTGCCGACGAGGTTCAGACAGGACTTTTAAGAAGCGGTAAAATGTGGTGTATAGAAACCTACGGCGTGACGCCGGATATTATTGTCACTTCAAAAGGATTTTCGGGAGGCATTTATCCGATTTCCGCCGTAATACTGAATGAAAAAGCCTCAAAATGGATGACGGAGGACGGCAGCGCTCATATGGCGACATTCGGGGGAAGCGAGCTTGGCTGCGCTTGCGCGTTAAAGGTATTTGAGATACTCGGCAGAAAAGAAACGAAGGCGAATATTGAGTTTGTTTCAAAATATCTGCGTGAAGGACTTGAAAGAATTATGGCGGATAATTCCGATACATTTGTCGGCATACGCCAGAACGGTCTTATTATGGGACTTGAATTTGCGGGTAAGCAAGGCGCGGTCTACGCTATGCAGCATTTGTATAAAAATGGCGTATGGGCAATTTATTCGCAACTTGACCCGAGCGTATTGCAGTTTAAACCGGGAGTTCTCGTCACAAAAGCATACTGCGACGAGTTGCTGGAGAAAATGGCAAAGGGAATAGCCGAAGCGAAAGAGGACATTTTGGTGAATGCGTAATTAAATAATTATACAAGGGCGTATATTTGAAATTATTTCAGGTATACGCCTCTTTTTATACAAGGAGAGACAAGTATGGTTTTTGATAAGGAATTTTTTGATAAAATCGCGTCGGACGCCTTGCTTCACTATAACTGGGACGGAGAGACATATTCAAAATTAATTGTTCTTTCCGAAAACGCCACATATATGGTGAAATACAAAGACAATGACGAAAACGCCGGCGTGCTGAGAGTGAGCCGGCCGGGGTATCATACGTTATCGGAGCTTGAATCGGAAATGAGATGGCTCGGACAAATAAATAACTACACGCCTCTTATTGTGGCAAATCCCATTAACGGCTCGGACGGAAAGCCTATACAGCAAATCAAAGGCTCTGACGGAAATATTTATTTCTGCGTAATATGCGATTATTTGTCGGGAGAGGAGCCAGATGAAAGCAATCCGGCAAAAATTGTGAAGGATTTTGAAATGCTCGGTGAGACAACCGCATATTTGCACAGGCAGGCTTCAATCTGGAATGAGACTAAAAACATCGACAGAATAGAATGGACATACGATAATATCATAGGCAAAACCGCCGCGTGGGGACGCTGGCAGGACTTTGAGCAAGTGACTCCCGAAGCCGAGGAATTTTTGGAAGAGGCGTGCAAAATTATAAGAAAGCGTCTTAAAAATTACGGCAGAACTCAGGATAACTGGGGACTTATTCACGCAGATTTAAGGCTCGCGAACATATTGGTCGATGGAGACGTCATCAAGGTTATAGATTTTGACGACTGCGGAATGGGCTGGTATCTTCACGATCTCGCGTCATCGGTAAGCTTTATTGAGCATAAGGCAATAGTTCCCGATTTAATTAACGCGTGGCTCAGAGGCTATAAAAAAGTAATGCCCTTTACCGATACCGACTTTGAGGAAATCGACACGTTTATTCTTATGCGGCGGCTTCAGCTTATGGCATGGCTTGCAAGTCATAAGGAATCCGGTCCCGTCGAGGAGCTTTCAAAGGGGTATCTTAGAGGCACAATGGAGCTTGCCGAAAGGTATATACGCCTTTTCGGATAATTTTAAAGCAAAGGAGAGATTAAAATGAAAACAAATTCAACAACAGCGGGAAGAGAATTAAACACTCAGAACGCCCTGTCAAAATCCCTGAAGCTGATATATGTTTACGCATTGGCTACAGGCGCGATTTTCACATTTATGTGCTATTGGGACGGTATTTTTATGTCATACACCGGTCCCGGAACATTTCTGGCTTTTATAATGATGACGCTGATGATTTTGCCGACAGCGTTCGTGTATTCGGAATTTTCGACTATGCTTCCGAGCGCGGGTTCATGTCTGGTGTTCAACACCGTCGGACTTAACAAGCACGCCGGATTTTGGTCCTCGTGGCTTATTATGTGCGCGTGGATCGCCGTTCCCGCGGCGGGTGTACTCGGCATTATCGAGTGGATAAATTATCAGTTTGGCTTTAACTGTACCGGCTGGGCGGCTGTAGGCGTTGGCGCGCTGATACTTCTGGCGTGGTTTTTGCTGAGTATGTATAAGAATGTTGTCGCGGGCAAGGTACAGACATTTATGCTTTTTGCCGGTATCGGCGGTATAATTCTGTGTTCGCTGATGTTCTTTTTCAGCGGACACTGGAGCTTTGACAATTTCCGGAATTTCTTCGCGAGCTGTAATGATATACAATATGGCGGTTCGTTTACAACAGCTATCGCGTGGATTGTCGGCTGCTCGTTTATGGTCACGCCGTATTTTGGCTTTGAAACTGTTCCGGCGATGGTAGAGGAAGGCAATTTTCCGATAAAAAATCAAAAAAAAGCAATTCTCGGCTCGGTGCTTACCTGCGGAGCGATATACGCTTTGTTCTACTTTTCTATGGCGGGAGCAATGCCTTGGGCAGAGCTTACAAACAACGGCGACTGCCATCCGTTCATCTCGTTTGAAGCGCTTAGATATTGCTTTGGCGACGGTATTTCGTGGTTTGTGCTTATTATGGGCTTTGTGGGCGTGGTATTTCCTATCGGAACGTCGGTTTTGGGCTTCTGGTATTCGGGCGTAAGAATGATATACGCAATGGGACGGCAGAACTTTCTGCCGAAGGCGTTCGCGAAAACAAACAAATACAGTCAGCCTATATTGCCGAATATTCTTATACTCGTGGTATCGGTCGCGTTTCTGGCAATGCAGAGCATACGCTCGTTCTTTGATTTGATGGCGTTTGCCTGCGCAATTTGCTACGTTATAACAACGATTTCATCGTTCGTAATAGACAAGAAGCACCCCGAATGGGAAAGACCGTATAAGTGTCCGAAAATCCTCAAGGCGCTGTCGCTTATATTTATGGTTGTTATCGCTTTCTTCTGCACGGTCGGTATTGGAACGACAACGTGGCTCGGATTTATCGGATATATGGGTGTAGGCTTTGTATTATGGCTGATTATGAGTCTTGTAAAGTGGCCGAAGGAAAAGGTTTGGATGAAAACTCCCGACGGCGACAAGGAATATTAATTAAGGCGCGGACCCGTACCTTATAAGGAGAGGATATAGGACTATGAAGGAAATAGAGTTTATTATAAAGCCCGAAAAAATGGAAAATCTCAAAAGAATACTGACAAACTGCGGTGCACACGGAGTCATCGTAACATATCTGAGCGGCTACGGTCATCAGGGCGGCGTAAGGCAGGTATATACGCGCGACGAGGTGGCGGGAGGAAACCTTTTGCCTAAGCTGTCCTTCAGAACTACGGTTCCCGATGAAAAGGTTGAAAGGATAATAGATAAAGTGGTCGAAGAGCTTAACACCGGAAGCTTCGGCGACGGAAAAATATTCGTCCGTCCGGTAGAGAATGTTGTCCGGATCAGAACCGGCGTAAGCGGAGCCGACGCGCTGTAATGAATAAGATTAAGGGAATAATATTTGATCTGGACGGTACGCTTGCAGATTCCCTGCCGATGTGGAGACAAATCGCTTGCAGTGTTTTGGACAGATACGGCATAGCTGCCGATAACGAAGCGGTAGAGCGTTTTTTAAGCGATACGGCGCTTGACGCGGCTAACTACATAATAAAAAGATTTTCCGTAAAGGCTTCGGCAAAGTTGCTGGAGGAGGAAATCAGCCGTGAAACAGAAAACGGATATAATTATGTTTCTCTTAAGCCGCATATATCGAAGCTAATAAAATATTTTCATAAGAGCGGCGTTAAAATGGCGGTTGCGACCGCTTCGCGGCGCCGTGACGCGGAGTGTCTTTTGCGGAGAGCGGGAATTTTAAAATATATGGAGCGCATTGTCGTTTGCGATGAAATCGGATACGGAAAAGAATATCCCTATGTGTATTATGAAGCCGAAAGACTGATAAAGGTTAAGCGTTCGGGCATAGCGGTCTTTGAAGACAGCTATTCGGCGATACGCACGGCAAAAAAAGCGGGATATACGGTTTTTGCCGTAAACGACGATTGCTCTCTTTATGAGGAAAAGAAGCGTGAGGAAGCGGATTTTTATATCGGCGATTACAGAGAGGTTTACGATATTTTTAAAAGCCAATGCGGAACGGAGGAATTATAATTATGAAAAAACTTGAAGGTAAAACGGCGATAATAACCGGCGCGTCAAAAGGTATCGGAGAAGGAATTGCACGGGTATACGCAAAGTACGGCGCAAAACTTGTGCTTGCCGCGAGAGGGGAAAAGGTCGTTGAATTGGCGGACGAACTGCGCGGCGAGGGATACGACGCGATCGGTGTAATGACTGATGTGAGCGATAATGCAAGCGTTAAAAAATTGGTTCAAGCCGCGCTTGAAAATTACGGCACAATAGATATTCTTGTAAATAACGCGGGCGTATGCGTGCTTGGCGGCATAGTTTCATCATCTGATGAGGACAGGGATTATCATATAGATATTAATATAAAAGGCGTTTGGAACGTAACCAAGGCGGTCGCGCCGATAATGATAAAAAATAACGCGGGCAAAATTGTGGTGATGAGTTCGGTAACCGGAGATATGGTCGCCGATCCGGGGGAAGCCGCGTATGCGACGACTAAGTCCGCGCTTGTCGGATTTACAAAAGCGGCCGCGCGCGAGCTTGCGGACTATAATATTACGGTAAACGCGATCTGCCCGGGTTACGTCAGAACTCCTTTGGTAGAAGGTATGGCGAAACAGTCTTGTCCCGAAGATCCCGAAAGCGTTATCAAGGGAATCGCCGACGCGGTACCGCTTAAAAGACTCGCAAGACCCGAAGAGATCGGCGAACTTGCCGCTTTCCTCGGCTGTTATGAGTCAAGCTATATAACAGGCGCACAAATTGTAATAGATGGAGGAAGTACCCTTCCCGAAACCTTTACAATGGGTGTATAAACTCCCCTAAAACAGCTCTGCTCCT